>JAGQGA010000202.1 GCA_020432595.1 Anaerolineales bacterium
TGGTTCCTTCTCTTCTTTTTTGACTTGCTTTCCCACTCTCACCAATATATCTCTTTCTTACGCCTTTGTGTACTAGCAGCAAGATAGCGGCTCGTCTTGGGTCAAAAGCATATAAAATACGATAAGGATTTCCTTGATGCTGAATCCGAAGTTCTCGCATGTGGCTGTGCTTTGATTGTGTAATCCCTGAACTGTGGGGAAAGGGCAAGGCAGGGCCTTTTTGTTCTAGCAGAACAACCGAAACAGCCACTGAATCTTGTTCTGCCTCATTAAGTGTACGCCACCATCTCTCGAACTCGTCTGTATATTCAACTTCCCAAGTCATTCATGGATTATAACATACAACGAATATAACCTCAAGGTTATTGTCGAGATTGGGGAAAAAAGGCCGTTCATGCAAATCTGGTCACATTCACGTTACCCGCACATCTGTTTTTTGTGGGTAGAAACGGCCGTTTTCCATCATTCAATCCGTCGTCGGTCATCCCTCGTCCATCATTCGTTAAGTTCGGTTGGGAAAGGTGAGGTGGTGGTGGGAAGCGGCCGTTAGCACCTCTTTGGCCACAGCAATGGCAACTTCTTCATCCTGTAGTCCCTCTACTCCCAAAATCACCTCCGGCGGCAGATCGCCAAACTTGGCGCGTAGCAGAGAGCGGAGCATCATCTGCATCCCGTGCAGCCGCGCCTCCTGCACCAGCGTCAACTGCCAGGGTTGCCCCGGTTTGGTGAGGATGGCGTGGTAACAGGCCACCGTTTCCGCTTCGGGGTTGGCTCGTACCTTCTCTTGCAGCAGAGTCACCAGCTCGGCATAGTGCCGCCGCACCGCCGTTAGGTTCCCCTCGTGTCCATAGAGTGCCATCAACGCCCGATGCCCCTTCTCGGCCAGCGGGTCAAGCTGAAGCCAAAGCTGGGCGGCCGCTATCGCTTGGGCAAGGTGGTTACGGTGGCGATAGCCAGCGATGAGCCGCTGGAGACCGGCGATGAGCCTATCCTGAAGCTGCTGAGCCACTACGCTTTGCCAGGTTTCAAAGGCTTCGCTGGCGGCGGGGTCGAAGCTGTGGAGGAAGGGGGCGTGGTGGAGGGAAACGGCCGTTTCCAGACAGTGGCAGCAATCAACACAGGTGCAGTCTTCAGGGTGGCCTGCGGCTCCCTTGATGCAGTCGGCAAATGCCCAGAGGTCGCAGGCCAGCAGCTTGCTGTCAACGTCTAGCCCTATCCGCTCGCGGTCGGCCAGCCAAAGCTGGGGGGCTGTGTCGCGCCGCAGCACAAAGAGGGCGCGGCGCAGGGCGCGTTTGCTGTCGGCGGTGTTGAGTTCCGGCCAGAACAGGTCGGCCAATTCGGTGCGGCTGAGGTGGGGGGAAAAACGGCCGTTGGTGTGTTTAGGTTTCCTGCTCTCTCCGCTGAACTGGGAAGATGCGGCCAGATAAGCCAGTAATCCCAGTGCCTTACGGGTTTCCAGTGATACCAACTGGTCGTTTTTGCTGAGTTGTGGGTAGCCAAAGCAGGTCAGGTGAAATGATGGCAGCAATACTCTCCCCCGCTGGTCAATGATTGATGCTTAAAATGAAACTAAGACCAAGGTAAGCGGAGAAGCTTGCAAACAAGCTTGCTATGGGCAATGGCTGCACCGGAAAATATACTAAGTCTAAAGCGGATTAAGATGACCGTATAACGGCCGTTTCCCCACCTCACATCACCCCAAAAAACGGCCGTTTCCTGCTACAATAACCCCATGCAAAAACAAATCACCATCACCATCCCCCAATCTCTCTACCAGCGCGTCCACGAGCTAGCCAACCGCCGCAACCTCCCCGTCGCCACCCTGCTCGAAACGGCCGTTTCCCTCGCCGAAGCCCAACCCCACGACCCTGCCACCACCGCCCTCGCCCAAGAAGAAGCCGCCTACCGCGCCCAGCACCCCACCCTCCTCGCCAACTACCCCGGTCAATACGTCGCCATCCATCAAGGCCAACTCATTGACCACGACCCTGACGAACTCACCCTCCTCCACCGCCTCGATGCCACCCACCCCACCCAAGTCGTCCTCATGAAGCGCGTCGAACCCCTGCCTCAACCCATGCTGCGCTCGTGATTTCCATCCTTCCCTAACCTTCAAACCACATCCCTTCCCCATATTGTTGTTCCATCTCATCACCCACACACTCCAAAAACGGCCGTTTCCCGCAAAACCGCCCCATATGACCAACCTTCAATAGCCCCGCCACCTACACCCGCCCCCACAAACGGCCGTTTTCCCTCACCCTTCCCGACCCTAACGGCTCGAACCTCCTGAAGCATTTCTTCATCTTACCATCCCTCATTCAGGAGCTTCCCTATGAAACCCAAATACATCCACACCATCCACCCCTGCGGCTTTCCCATCACCTTTGAACTGGAAGCCAGCGATACCAAGCTCAAACCCCTCATTGACTCGCTCATCACCTATGGCTTCCGCCCCTACACCGCCCCGGCCACCTGGCCGCGTCTGCCCCCAGCGGTGAAGCCAATTCCCACGCGGAGGCTGCCCTCATGACCCGCTTCTCCTGCGCCTCCCCACCCCACCTCTCCTACCCTGCCCTCATTGATTGGCACGTCTATGACCACGGCCAGCGCATCAGCATTACTACCCTCGTCCGCGAAGCCAATCGCCTGCACGCCGAGTTGCAACAGCTACGCCAAACGGCCGAACGGGATTATCAGGCTACCGTCACCGACTTCCTAGCCGGAACCGGCCGACAGTAGCGGTCTATACACAATTCCTGCAACACAAAAATGAAAATAGGACGCAGATGTACCTGATAAAAAAGATCAATCAGGTACATGTTGTTTCACAACCGCTTCGCGTACAGGTAAATCTGCGTCCCATTCCTCGAGGAGAACAACCTTATGTTTCAGAAAGCTGTCAAATACGAAAGCAAATTGAAGTTAGCCATCGCTGGCCCCAGCGGCAGCGGCAAAACCTTTTCCAGCCTGACGCTGGCAACCCACTTGGTGCCCAACGGCAGGATTGCCGTGGTGGATACCGAGCATCGCAGCGCGGCCAAATATTCTGACCTCTTCCACTTTGATGTCCTCAATCTGGCGGCTCCGTTCCACCCCGACCGCTTTATTGAGGCGATTCAGGCGGCGCAGCAGGGTGGGTATGATGTGCTTATCATTGATTCACTTAGCCATGCCTGGACCGGCAGCGGCGGGCTGCTGGAGCTGGTTGACCAGATTGCCAAGCGGATGAAAACGCCCAACACCTTTTTCGCCTGGAAGGAAGCTACCCCCATCCAAAACCGGCTGGTGGAGGCACTCAATGCCGCCCCGCTGCATCTTATCTGCACGATGCGGAGCAAGCAGGAGTATGTGCTGGAGCAGATTGAGCAAAACGGCCGGACTATCAACCTGCCGCGTAAGCTGGGGATGGCTCCGGTGCAGCGTGAGGGGTTGGAGTATGAGTTTGATGTCTATCTCGATATGGATATTGACAATCATGCGATTGTGGCTAAGACGCGCTGCCCGGTGCTGCAAGGGCAGGTGATTACCCGGCCGGGGGCGGCGTTGGCGCAGACGCTGAACCAGTGGCTACAGGGGGAGCAGACGCTGCGGTATGGGGATGGAACGGCCGTTAACATGACCAACGCCGCCGAGGTGGAGGTGTTTACCAGCTACCAGGTGCAAAAAGGGGAGGTGCCGCCTTCGCGGGAGGAGGCGCGCGCCTTTTACAAAAGCGCGGCGGTGGTGTAAGGGGGAAATGGGACGCGGACGAACGAGGACAAACGCGGACGAAGGGTGAATTGGTTTCTGGTGTCTGTCGTTGGTTGCTCGTTGTTTGCTGTCCCATATATCTCACCTTGTGACTGGTTATGTCGGCTCAAAAACGGCCGTTTTTACCCCTCTCTCAGCAGTTACCCCTATAGCTCTCTTCATATTAGATTGGTCTCTTGCTTTGCGTCTTTGCGCCTTGGCGTGAAAAAGGCTTCCAGGCCAATCATTCCCGCATTAGCAGCAATCTGATGGGAGCCCACGGGAAAACCGACGGCGCGAACGCGCCAGGGCGGGTGATATTGTTTCATACTGCGGGCAGCATCTGCCCAACTCAGGAGGTTCAACCATGTTTCATACCATTATCCTTGCCGGTCATCTCGGTCGTGACCCGGAAATACGCTATCTGTCGGATGGAACGGCCGTTACCAACCTTAGTCTGGCCTGCAACCGCCGGTGGTCCGACAAGATCACTGGCACCACCCAGGAGGAGGTTACCTGGTTTCGCGTGGCGGTTTGGGGGCGGCAAGCGGAAACGGCCAACCAATACTTGACCAAAGGACGGCCGGTGCTGGTCGAAGGGTATCTCCGCCCCGACCCCGAGACCGGCAATCCCCGGCTCTTTACCCGCTCCGATGGCTCCGTCGGTGCCGCCTATGAACTCGTCGCCGACCGGGTGCAGTTTTTGGGCAGCCACGGCGCTGTTTCGGAAGAGAACGCACCGCAACCAGCCGACGACGAGAGGATTCCTTTTTAGGCTCGCTTGGCTGTACTCAATTATTGAACCGCAGGGGACACAAAGATTAGGCTTGCTTCCCTCTCTTTCTTTGCGCCCTCTGCGTCCTCTGCGGTTCCATAGCACTTACAACAATATGGGGTGCGGACGTATCCGCGTTCGTCCGCGTTTGTCCGCGTCCCATCTCCCAGAGGTTAATCATGTTCCCCTCCTTACCTGTTAGCCGTAAAACGGCCGTTATTGCCACCATCATCACCCTGGCCGTCATCGGCTTTGAACTCTTCAACTTTGACACCACCCGCTTTGCCCTTGCCGCCGTCATGCGCGGCCGCACCTTTGCCGGGTTAAGCTGGGCGACTGTGCTGGCCCTTGCCTTCTGCAGCCTTGACCTAGCCGGGCTGGTGCGGGTCTTTACCCTTGAACCAGCCGCCAAACAAACCTCGCTTGAACTTTGGCTCATGACCGCCGCCTGGCTGCTCGGTGCCACCCTCAATACGGCTATGACTTGGTACGCGATGGCGTTGCTCATCGCCCCGCTTGGAGCCGATATTGGTGCCGCCCTTTTCTCCCATGCCCAAATGCTCCACGCTGCCCCCTTGCTCATTGCCACCCTCGTTTGGCTCACCCGCATCCTGCTCATCAGCAGCGTCACGCTAACATTGGAGCGATTTATGCAAGGCCAAGCCGCTGCCACAACGACAACGACACCCCACAGGCACCGAACAGCCACTCCCCAACGGCAACTGTTCACTGAAAACGGCCACGTCCCACAGTAGCAAAAAGAAATGGCAATGCGGAACGCAGATTGAGACGCCCTTGGGCGGATCAAAAGAAAAAATCCGTTTCAATCCGGCCGCATCCGCGTTATCCGCGTTGCCATTCTGCCGCCACCCAACAGGTTACTTATTGTTTGAACCAGTTTAGGGATCGGAGAACGGCAGGGGAACACTAGAAACCATTACCAAGAGAAATAAGCTTTCCCCTGTAAAGACGGCCAAAAATTTCCTGTAGCCAGTTAAGAAAAAATACACTAGTTTACCCCCAAGCTAAACCAAAGCTGCCAATCGGCTCCCTGTCGTGCCGGCCAATAGCTTGTCTGGTTGTGGGCTGCCCGCGCCGCTGCCTTGCCGTTGGGATGGTACTGCCGCTGCAACGCTATCCCACCGTTCCCCCGCGCCCCTTGGTTCACGAGGTCTGTAAGCTGTCGCTGTAGCTTCTTCTGCCGTCCCATTCGGCTGGGCTGATGCCGCCGGCCGTAGCTGTTGGGAAGTTGCCAGGCCACATAACGGCCGTTTTGCCGCCCCAACACGCCTCTGCTGTCTATAAATTCAAACGCTGCCGTCCCCTGTTCCCAGTTGCCTTCCTCCATCCTTTCCTTATTATAAGGCTTGCCAATGGCAAAGTGCCGCTGCCGCTTGAGGTTGAGCCGCTGGCAGTAGCGTCGCTGGGAGCGTTCGGGAACATGGAGCAGGGTTTTCTGGGTGGCACGGGCGATGGGGGTGCTGGCGCGGCGGCCGCTGTGCCAGGCGGCGTAGAGGTGGGCGCGGAAGCTGCCGATGCCGTCGGTAAGGGCGGTGAGAGGAAGGTCTACGGGGCGGCCAGCAAAATGGGTCACGCCCAGGGCAGCAGCCACGCGAGCCGCGCCGTGGAGCCACAGCCGGTCACCTTGCCAATCCCAAAAACGGCCGTTTCCCCCCTGCAATATCTGCCGCAGCCGCCGCCAACTGCACAGCTTGAGCGGCGCACCCTTGCCCGTCACCTGCTGCCGCAGCTGTACCGTTTCCAGCCACCCCCGCCCCACCCCATCCAAATGCCGGCACGCCAGCCACACCCGCAGGGCAGCCGCCTCCTTCTGCTCCAGTGCGGCAATCCCCAAACTCGGATAATGCTTCACCGTCGCCGCCAAACGGACATTCTCTCCCCCGCTCCCCTGCTCTCCTGCCGCCTTATCTTCGGCAATGCTGCAAACGGGCGTTTCTCCCATTAACGATGCTGGAGGGCTACAAACGACAGTTCTCTCCCCTGCTCCCCTGCTCCCCTGCTTCCCTGCCCCCCGTACCACCCGCGATACCACCATGCTCCCCCACCCCAGGTGTGCAGGCAGTGCAGCCACGGCCGTTACTACGGTTGGGTTGGAGGATGCAGAAACGGCCGTTGTGGGAAACGGCCGTTCATCAGCCACAGCCCGCTGCTCACGCAAAGTATATAGTCGCTGGTTTGCCGCCAGCAGCATTGGCGATGTCTTCCGTGTCTCCACGTCCATCACCGACACAAGCACAGCCTACCCGCCTGAAAGCAAGGTAAAACAACCGATCCATTGACAGCGGGATAATCGGGGTGTGCTATCCTCCTTATGGTTTACTAAATAGCCACTGGGAGATACAAAATCCCCCTCCCCACCAAAGGGGCCCTTTTGAAAGCCGTGTGCAAGATAGCTTCCAAAAGCAATGTGGCTAAAGCGCAAACAAGAGCTAAGTGTTGATCACCGAATCAGGACACTTAGCTTTTTTGCTTTATGGTGAGGTTATTCCCACCGTGGCGGTAAGCAATTGCAGCCGCCAGCCATTGCCTGGCAACAAACGCTGCCAACCAATGGCTGACCCTGCAAGAGACCTTAATTAACCGGCATCGCAGGCCACCGAATTAAATCAGCGTCTACTTGCTCCAGGTTCAACAAGCGGGCACCCACAACTTGCCAATCTTCATTGCTCGTGCCCGCCTCTCCCTGTTCAATAAATTCCTGTGCCCTCTCTGTCCAGCCATTGGCAGAAAAACCCAGATAGTAGACCTGCCATCCTTCACCCCGGGGCACAATGGATGCCGCACGCTTAACCAACTGCGCCAAAACAGTTGCTCCCGCCGGTTTTTTGTCCCAAACGCAGCTTCCTAGAACCATTTGTTTTGCCTGTGGATCAATCCCCACCACATCAATTGCATGGTTCCGTTTCCAATCTCCCCCAACTTCTTTGACGGAAACGGGCAACTGCTGGCGTGCTGCTGCACGCAACAACCATTCGCGGCACAAATGCTGCCAGGTGTTCTGCTCAATGAACTGGGGCAAATCACGCTCAATAGCTTGCAGCATCTCACGCTGCTCACCCAGTGCCAGCATAGACTGGTAAGCTGACAGAAAACGATAGTAGAAACGTAAATAAGGGTCGGTTACAAAATACCGCCCACGGCGCGATGTGGCCTGATTTTCTGTAATAGGCACTTCACGCTCCACAAACCCGGTTTCACGCAAAATGCTCAAATATTTGGAAGTATGGCCTTTAGACAGACCCGTTCGCTTACAAATATCACTCATCATTTGTGCCCCATGGGCAATAGCCCGCATAATCCCTACATAATTATGAGGGTCATTGATGAAGTCTTGCAGCAAAATACGTGGCTCGTCAAACATCAGGGAATTGGATGGCGAAAGTTGCTGTAGCAAATTTTCCAATACTGGCGCATTGGTATCTAGTCTTTCCCAATAGGCGGGGATGCCGCCGAATATGGCATAGAGTGATACTCGTTCGGCCGGTGTGTATTGAGGAAAGAATTTTTGTGAGGTGCTAAATGAAAGTGGTTGGAGCTGTACTTGGGCGGCAGCACGCCCGTATAGGGGGGCTTGATAATCAAGCAACTCTTTTTGCATAAGCCCCATCTGTGACCCTGACATTGCTAACAGCAGGTTTGCCTCACTGAGCCACATATCCCATGCTTTTTGTAGTGTGCCGACAAAGTTAGGATTTACGTCAATAAGATAGGTGACTTCATCAATAAAAACTGCAATTCGACGGAATTTGCTTAGCAGGGCAACCTGCCGGAAGGCGTGTTCCCAAGTGGCGTAAGTAAAATCAGGCGGTGGGGGCATTTCTGGGTCGGCAAAGGTTGCCAGGGCGCGAGAAAAGGAACGCAGTTGATCTAGCGCAGAAGTTGGCTCAGCAACCCAATAAAGTCCATTTTCTTTGTGCTGTTTTATCCAGTGTGTTAGCAGCCGTGTCTTGCCAACGCGCCGCCGACCATATAGAATTAGTAGGCGAGCCTTGGGTGAAGACCACAGGGTATCTAGTAAGTTTAGTTCTGCCTCGCGTCCGATAAAATCTGTTTGGTTTATCATTGAAAACCTGCCAATAGTATAA
>JAGQGA010000203.1:0-2546 GCA_020432595.1 Anaerolineales bacterium
CCTGGTTCCGCTCAAGAGTGGTATGAAAACTGGTGCGGCTCGTCTCCGCGAAGCCCGCGACAAAAACGTAGACGCAAAGGAGAAAGTATGAGTTCAAGCTACGAATTCCAGCTAAAAGGACATCTCGATAGTGAGTGGACAGAGTGGTTTGCTGGTTTTACCCTCACACACCAGCCTGATGGTACGACTTTATTAAGGGGGCTGATCAGCGACCAACCAGCTTTACATGGTCTGCTGCTACGGATCAATCAATTAGGTTTACCTTTAGTACGAGTAGAACAAGTCAATCTGGAGATTGATAATGAATAAGCAAATGATGGGTTGGGTAAGTTTATTGGTATTGGTCATCGCCTGGATTGCCATTGATAGTGTTGAAGCACTTGGTATTCATTCAGCCATTACGGGCGTGATCGCCTTGGGCATGTTAACGATAGCAGGTTTTGTCATCCGTGGGCTGCGGAAATCGCCAAAGGCAGATAGTGAGTAAAGCAACATTCAATTGAAAGGAGAAAGTCATGTCTAATAAAACTTTGTATCAAATTGGTTTAATCGGGGCGATCTTAGCCACTGTGAGTTGGGTGGTTTTTGTCTATGCTCAAATGAGTACGCCAGCCACATCGGGGATGGATGATTCGCAACAATTTTTTCTGACGATTCAAGAGGCCCGCACCCAATTCCTTTTGTATGGTTGGAGCGGCGTGTTTGGCATCTTGTTCGGGCTGCCTTATCTTTTTACCTTCTACAAAGCCATCGTCGGGAAAGAACCAATGATTCAATTGTCACTATACTTTGTCCTGATTGGCAGTGTTTTAGCGGTGTTTGGTTTCTTCAAACCATTAACGCTGGTGTATGAATACGTACCGATGGCTATGGCTGTTGATGCAAAGATGCTGCCGTTTTTGAAAACGGCCGTTACCGCCTCATCAGAAGTCATGGAACTCCCCTGGAATCTAGGCAGCTTACTGCTCTTTGGTCTTGGCACGGGTTTATTTGCTCTCCACGCTTGGCGGGCGAACGTTGGCCCCAAATGGGTCAATGCTTCCGGCATAATCGGTGGCTTAGCCGGTATCATATGGTTACAAGCCTACATCCCCTTTCTTGTACCTGTCGCCACCATTCTAATTGCCCTAAACATTTTAGCCATTACCGTCTGGGCCATTGGCTTGTCAATATCGTTGGTACGTCATGCGCCAAAGAGTTATCCCGGCAGGATGGAAACGGAACGGCCGTTATCCCCCTCTATTTGATAAAGTTAGCATAGGGACAAAGTGGACGTTAAAGCTCAAAAGGGCTGGGTAGCTGTTACCCAGCTCTTTCACTTTCCCCTATAATAGCCGCATGGCTGAGATACTCCTGCAAACCAAGCTGTTTGTGCCGCCAAAACGGCCGTTTCTCATTTCCCGCCCTCACCTTATCACCAAGCTCAACCAAGGGTTGGTCGGCAAACTCACGCTGGCTTCAGCACCGGCTGGTTTTGGCAAAACCACGCTGATTTCTACCTGGCTCAATCAGTTAGCGGCAACACACAAAACGGCCTGGTTGTCTCTGGACGAGAGTGACAATGATCCGGTTCGTTTTTTTGCTTATTTCATTGGGGCGTTGCAAACGGTGGAAACGGCCGTTGGGCAAAGTTTAGCGAATACATCACAACTGCCACCAGCGGAGGTGGCGATGCAGTTGTTGTTGCCGGAGATAACGGCCGTTTCCCACCCCTTCATCCTCGTCCTCGACGACTACCACCTCATCAATACCCCCGACATCCACAAAGCCATCGAAACCCTGTTAACCTACAGCCCACCGCAAATGCACCTCGTCATCATCAGCCGCGCCGATCCACCCTTCTCATTGTCCAAATTGCGAGTGCGCCGCCAACTAACCGAAATTCGCGCCCGTGATTTGCGCTTCACCCCAGACGAAGCCACCGAATTCCTCAACCAAATCATGGGCTTGTTCCTCTCGCCGCAAGAAGTTAGCTTATTAGAAAAACGCACCGAGGGCTGGATTGGCGGCTTGCAGTTGGCCGCCCATTCCCTGCAAATGGAAGCAGACAAAACGGCTTTCTTGACGGCTTTTGCGGGTGATGATCGTTACATTGCTGATTATCTGTTGGAAGAAGTGCTGGCTTCTCAGCCGGAAGCCATCCAATCCTTTCTCCTACAAAGCTCCATTTTGCCGCGACTCAGCGCACCTTTGTGTAATGCGATTTTGGAACGGCAAGACAGCCAAACCATTTTGGAGTTTTTAGAGCAGTCCAATCTGTTCATCGTGCCGCTGGATAATCGCCGCCAATGGTATCGGTATCATCATCTCTTTGCCGATTTGCTGCGGGATCGGCTGGAAGCTGCCTCTGGTTCAGTTCGTCAACTGCATCAACGAGCCAGCCAATGGCACATTGACAATCAGCAATTGCAAGAGGCTGTGGAACATGCCCTGTTGGCCGCCGATTATGAGCGAGCCATTGCGCTTATTTTGGATGGTGCCATTGAGATTTTTATGGGCAGCCGCCTGTTGACCCTTTTGCCATGGTGGCAAAAATTGCCTGAAGA
>JAGQGA010000203.1:2643-8582 GCA_020432595.1 Anaerolineales bacterium
TAATGTGCATATTGTGGCCTCTTCGTTGGGGCATCTAGCGGAGATACAGATTGAACAAGGGCAACTTCATCAAGCGGCCGATACTTGCCAGCGTGGGTTGGAAACATTAGACGCTTTAGCTGGTAAGTCGTCGCCCATGTCAGGTTTATTGCATGTGCAGTTGGGGGAGCTATTTTATGAGTGGGGTGATTGGGAAACGGCCGTTCACCATTACCAAGAAGGCATAGCCCTGGCTCAACCCTGGCAGAACAAAGAAACATTGTTGCCCGGTTATGCTGGTTTGGCTCGTGCTTATCACGCCTTAGCGCAACCGCAGCAAGCCCAGGAAGCCCAAAAAGCCTATGCCGAACTAGCTGGAGCAGAATTGGCAAGCACCGAACCAACATCGCCGCAGGCTCAGGCTGTTTTGCCACCCGCTGAAGTCTACACGCTTGTCGAGCCGCTCAGCGAACGTGAATTAGAAGTTTTGTCTCTCATCGCCGAAGGGCTGACCAACCAGGAAATCGCCCTGCGGCTGCACCTCTCATTAGGCACAGTCAAAGTCCATGCCCACAATATTTATGGGAAGTTGGATGTAAACGGCCGTACCCAAGCCGTCGCCAAAGCCCGCT
Organism: Anaerolineales bacterium; assembly: GCA_020432595.1. The sequence continues at coordinate 3,255 of JAGQGA010000203.1, forward strand.
CTCTCCATCTCATCGAATCGTAAATAGCTACTGGCGGCTAGGTTCTGTTGACATTTCAGAATTTGAACCGCAAAGTACGCAGACGGCGCAGAGAAAGAAAAGAAAACAAGCTAAATCTCTGCGATCTTTGCGCCCTCTGCGGTGAAATCAGCTTCTTTTTGCCAAATGCCAACAGAACCCAGTGGCTAACCACCAACCCCTTGCCTTTATATCCCCGCTATATCTTTCGATAGATGTGGCTATATCTCCCCGCCTGCTATCCTACAAACATGAACGAAATGGCACGAGACAAAGGGCATCAATCCATCACGATTGATCAACCAGGCATCTACCGCATCAAAATTCAGGGACGGTTGAGCCAGCGACTCCAAGACCGATTTGATGAGATGGCCATCGCCGAAGAGACCAACCTGGCTGGTGTTCCCCTCACTGCGCTCACCGGACAAATTGCGGATCAAGCGGCCCTGCACGGCCTCGTAGCCCGTATTAGAGACCTGGGTTTACCCCTCATTTTGGTTGAGCTGGTAAGCCCAGTTGACCCAGGAGGTTAAGCAAAATGGAAAATGTGCAATCTACCATCAACTTGGTTTTAAAAGCAGTGGCCGTTGGGATGTCCGTGGCCGTTGTCGTCCTCGGCACATTAGGTCATGTCGAGATCAGTACACAGGTAAGTTTATTGGGGATTGGCCTGTTTGCTCTGGCACTGGTCGCCCTACGCCAATAGGAGGTTTACGATGAAAGCAATGCGATTGGCATTGAAAGTGATGGCTTTAATCATCTTATATTTTGTCCTTTTTATAGTTAGTTCAGGGCTGGTAGCGGCCGGGGCAGAACCACCACCTGCGGATCAGATGAGTCTCATCTTTGCAGTGACGCTTCTCATCGCCTTTGTTAATGTGGTCATTGCCACACTCATCATTCGGTCGTCAGATTGGCACGGCTGGAAGTTGGCGGGGGCGGTGGCTTTGGCATTGTATGGCGCAGCTACTTTTTTGTCAGCCATTGAAGCGGTTTATTATGCGCCCGCGCTTGGCAGTTCTTATCAAGATGTTGCGGCTATTTTGCCCACGATTTTGCTGCCAAACCTGATCACGTTTGCTATTTTCATGCCTATTGCGGTGCGGGTGCTGGGTAAATGGCGGGCAAATGATGGGGCAGTGATAGGAAAACGGCCGTTTTTCTCCACACAACAATGGCTCATCAAACTCACCACAGCCAGCATCATCTACTACTTGCTCTACTTCACCTTCGGCTTTTTCGTCGCCTGGAGTAATCCAGAGTTACAGGCCATGTACAGCGCGGGCGCAGACAATACTCTGTTGATGGTCTGGGGCGTTATCCCCTTACAGCTCTTTCGAGGTCTGCTGTGGGTGCTGTTCACCTTGCCCATCATTCGCCTGACACGTTTACAACCCTGGCAGACGGCGTTGCTGGTCGGCGTACTCTGCTCACTGCCCATGAGTGTACCGCTGTTTATGCCCAATGAGTTGATGCCTGATGCCAGTGCGCGGCTGTCCCACTTTTATGAGATCACTGCCTCCAATTTCCTCTGGGGCATGGTTTTGGTCTGGTTTTTCCATCGCAGCCATCGCTCCCTACGGGATTTATTTGGGCTGGAACAGACCGATGCCACCTATGAACCACATACTGTCAAAGCGACGGTAAAGTAAGAATAAGTATTGTAGTCGCACCTTAACAATGAAATTTTCGTTGGTCAGCAAAAGGCTCAGGATAGCTTACCAGTTTATGATGACAACCAACCATTTTGAGCAGCGATAGCGATGGCAGCGGCGCGGGAATCTACGCCGAGTTTGTTGTAGACGCTGGTAAGGTGGGCTTTGACGGTGCGTTCAGTGATGCCCAGCTGCAGGGCAATGCCTCTATTGGTCTCGCCATTGGCGACGGCACGTAGGGTTTGTAGTTCCCGTTCTGTGAGTGGGTTGGGAGTGGCGATAGACGGCCGTTCCCCGCCCCCCTCTCCCGCCATATGCGCCATCAACCGACTCATCACATCAGCATTCAGCAGCGATTCCCCCTTAGCCGCCGCCTGGATTGTGTCCAGCAAAGTTTGGCGAGGCGTATCTTTAAGCAAAAAGCCCTTCGCACCCGCTTGCAGACCCCGCAGCATCAAATCATCCTCATTGTAGGTAGTCAAAATAACAATAGCCACCTGAGGGTAATCACGCTGCAAATGCTCAATCGCGGTCAGCCCATCCATGCCTGGCATCCGCAAATCCATCAGAACGACGTCAGGCGGCTGTGCCGCCACAAGCTGGATGGCTTCAATGCCATTGGCTGCTTCGCCAATCACTTCAATGTCATCGGCCGTTTCTAAAATAAGGGTCAGACCTTCACGCACAATCGAATGGTCATCGGTAATTAAAACGCGGATGGGTTCGCTCATCATCTCTCCAATGGCAAGGTAATCGTTAAATGTGTGCCTTCGCCGATATTACTTGTTATCTGAAAAGTGCCGTTGACCAGGCGCACTCTTTCGCGCATCCCCAACAGGCCATAATGACCTGTACGAACGGCCGTTTCCCCCTCCCGCAAAGCCAGCTTATCCACCGCAAAACCCACACCGTCATCCCGCACCTGAATCGTCAACTGCCCATTTGCCATCACCACAGCCAGCCATACCTGCTCGGCTTGCGCGTGGCGCGTAATATTAGTCAGGCTTTCGCTGATGATGCGTTCGGCATGGTCGGCGATGACGGGGGGAATGTTGGTTCCGCTTGTGACATCAAGGGTGAGATGGCAGGGGATACCCGTTGCTCTGGTAAAGCGGTCGGCGTGGTATTGAACGGCCTCAGAAAGTGTGCGATTGTCAAGCCGCAGGTCATCAATGGCGGCACGGGCATCAGCCAAGGTGGTACGGGCACGTCTCATGCTTTGCTCGATAATGGTTTGGGCACGAGGAAAACGGCCGTTTTCCAAATGATTATTGGCCGCTTCCAACTGCAACACCAGTCCGGCCACCCCTTGCGCTAAGGTGTCGTGCAGTTCCCGCGCCATGCGCTGCCGCTCGGCGGCCAAGGTTAAACTTTCCACCTGCGCCGCATAATCAGCCAATTGCCGATTGGTCGCCGCCAGCTCGGCCAAAAGCCGCTGGCTTTCTGCGCGGGCTTCAGACTGCCGACGGTACATCCCAATAAAAATGATGAGCAGCGTCATTGTGGAAACAGTAGGCGATAACCACTCCATTAGGAGAGGGAATCCGCCGAGCATGAAGAAGCTAACGGCCGTTAACCCAATATACCCAACTACCCCCAATACAGGCAGCCGCGTTAAGCCAAACAGCCCCAGCGTTTCCGTCACCAGGGTGGCAAACAGGGCCAAGACCAGTTCCGGCCGTTGGGACACGGTCACTAGTGCCAGTGCCAACATGCCCTGACCCAATAAATAAGGAATGCGCCACTGCGTGTGGATTGCCACGTAGCTGCTCAGCCAGTGCAGTGCCAAATGCATCACTAACAGCATGGCAAAAATTGGCAGCCGAACGAACGGCATGGGTTTGGGTAGTCTAAACAGGGTCAAGGTTGTTGTGACAAGCAGGATAAAGGTAATGATGAGGTAAAACGGCCGTGCCTCAGCAAACTCATCGCTTTGGAAAATGGAGCGTATGGATTTCAGCATGTGGCTATTGTACCCGATTCAGCCTGTTTGGAATTGTCCATCTGTCCATTGTCCAATGGTACAGTCGCTTAGGACAGGGTGGACGATGTAACGGCCGTTATCATCCCCTAAACTAAAGGCAACCAACTCAAGAAATGAAATGACAAGAAGGAGTGAATCATGAACAAAAAATTATTTTCAACAACAACCTTGTGGCTACTTATTTTCGGCCTGCTCAACCTATTTGCTTCCGGCCATTGGACAATAGCGGTGGCAACTTGGGTAGCGCCAATATTCGCCCTGCACTATCTCACCGTTAGTCAGGAACGGCGCAAATTTTTCCGTTTCTTTCTGGTTTACTGGATCACCCTGTCCATACCCTGGTATGGGGGCACACCGATTTTTGGCCCAGCTCACTTCATTTTTATGGCTGTGAATACCCTGATTGCCGTGATTCCTTATGCTGTTTATCAATGGTTAGCACCACGACTGCGGCGCAACGACCGTCTCCCCTTCCTTGCCACCTTCATTTTCCCCTTGGCTGGGACGACGGTGGAGTTTTTGATGAGCAGTGCCAGTCCGCTAGGCAACTTTGGTGCTGCTGGGTATTCGCAATATGGCATTCCGGTGTTGACGCAACTAACGGCCGTTACCGGCATGTTGGGTCTCACCTTCCTTATTGCCTGGTTCCCCGCCATCGTCAACTGGGCGTGGGAGAACGAGTTTGAGTGGGCACGAGTTCGCGCTGGCGTGGCAGCTTTTGCCATTACCCTCCTGGCCGTGATTGGCTATGGCACGGTACGACTGGTAGCAGCACCAGAGATTGGGTCGCAAGAAACGGTGCGCGTGGCCTCATTTACCCTGGTTGAAAATCACATGGGTGACTTGAACACCCTGCTGGAAGAAGAAGGGGTAGACGCTTATCGGCAGGCAACCCAATCTGTACACGCCCAATATCTGCAAATGACAGAAACGGCCGTTGCCAACGGTGCCAACCTCATTCTCTGGCCGGAACTAGCCATTATCGGCGTTGAGGAAGATGTGCAGGCCACCATCGCCAAGGGGCAGGCACTGGCGCAGGAAGCAGGTGTTTATCTGGCGATGCCCGTTTTCATCGCTTTTCCAGATAGCGACCGTACTTGGGAAAACAAACTGTATGTGGCCGATCCAGACGGCAATATCATCCTGGAACACGTCAAATATGGCGGCAATTTGCTGGAAGGTACGCTGAAAGGCAGTGGCGAGATTCAGATCGTGGAAACGCCCTACGGCAATTTGGCAGGCATCATTTGCTGGGACACCAACTACCCCAACATCGTGCGTCAGGTGGGCCAGCAAAAAGCCGACATCTTGCTCTCGCCCTCGAAGGAGTGGGAAGGCATCAACCCGATGCACGCCGAAATGGCCGTCTTCCGCGCCATTGAGAACGGTACGGCTGTCGTTCGGCAGACGGATGAAGGGCTTTCGATTGTGGTGGATGGCTACGGCCGTACCCTGGCTATGGGTGAAGGCTTGGTCGCCGATGGCAACTATCTCTTGGTTGAGGTTCCCACCAGCAGCCCTACGACGATTTACCCGATTATTGGTAATATAGTCGGCATCGCCGCCGCCGCTGGATTGGTTGCACTCGCCATCTACGCCCTGTTTGCAGCGCGCCGTCAGCGTCAGGAAGCAGTAAAAACGGCCGTTGTCACTCCCTAAAGGAGACGACAT
>JAGQGA010000204.1 GCA_020432595.1 Anaerolineales bacterium
AGCGCAAATGTCCAGAATCTTTGCCAAGCGCCGCTCATGCGACGCTTTGATTTCGGCAATACGGCCGTAAATGTCATCCATTGGCGCTTCATGCCCACCCAGCCCCAGCCGAATCCCTTTAACCTGCTCCATCTTGGTCAGGGAATCGAGATAATGCCCTAGCCCCATGTTGTTGGTAATGCTTTCGGGTGCCTGGTGGGGGGTGGTGCGTGAGAGAATGTGGTCGGCGGTTAGCAGCACGTCGTCTACGCGCAGGCAAACTTGCCCCGGACAGTGGCCGGGTACGTGGTATACGCCGATGTTGCCCACCGTTGGTTTGCCTTCTTCCAGCAAAAATTGCACCGGCAGCGAATGGTAGTAATTTTTGGAAAAGAGATAGACATTCATCAGCCCCCGCCGATGATCAACAGAAACACCGGCGTTTTCGAGAAAAGCTTCGAGACGGCTGGAGGCAAAAACCATGCGCTCTTCGTGGTTAGACAGCACCCGCCGATCCAGCACATGAATGCCGACAGGGGCGTTGGTGTGCTGGCGGACAAAGGGCAGCCCACCAAAGTGGTCAATGTGGCCGTGAGTGATGAGGATGTCGGTGATGTCGGCAAGGGTAATAGGGAGATTGTAGGTTTGGGAAACGGCCGTTATTCCCGCCACCAACCCCTCATTCGACAACGGCATTCCCGACCCCGTATCCACCAAAATCAGCCGGTCGCCGTCATCAATCAGGTAAATATTGCTCACCAAGCTGGGAAACGCCTGCACCTGAAAGCTATAGATGTGGCGGCCGGCGTTGGTGGTGAATTTCTGTAGTTGGTTCATAGGGTTATTGGAGATTGGAGATTGGAGATTGGTGAAGGTTCATAATCTCCAATCTTCAATCAACCAATCTCTAGGTTACACCCGTTGCCGCTTCCCGGTATTTCTCATGCAGCCCTTGTTCAACAACGGCGCGGAGGCGAGAAACGGCCGTAAAAATATCGGCAAACGACGTATACAGCGGCGCAATCCCCAGCCGAATGTTATCAGGCTGGCGAAAATCGGGCAGCACCTTTTTTTCATTAATCAACGCCAGGTTAATCGGCCATGCATCCACATGCCCCAACGCCACGTGCGACCCACGTATGGCCGCATCCAGCGGCGACTTCAGCACAAACCCCAGCGGCTTTAGCTCCGTCTCCCACATCTTGATGAGGTACTCTGTTTGCTGCACCGACTTGGCTCGCAGCCGCTCCATCCCTGCCTCCAGAAGCAGTTCCGCCCCCACCAGCACCGGAGCCATTGAAAGCACCGTGGGCGTGCCAGTCAAAAAGCGGCTCACCCCCTCCGCCGCCTGATAATCCAGCCCAAAGTCAAACATATCCTTCTGCCCAATCCAGCCCGAAACCGGGTTGCCAAGCTGCGCTTGCAAATCTTGGCGGACATACAAAAAGGCGGGCGCGCCGGGGCCGCTGTTGAGGTATTTATAGGTGCAGCCAACGGCCAAATCGGCGTTGGCCTTGTTGAGTTCAACAACCACCGAACCCGCTGAGTGGCTCAAATCCCACAGCATCAACGCCCCGGCATCGTGCGCCAGCTTGGTAACGGCGGCCATGTCGTAGACGTAGGCACTTTTGAAGACGGTGTGGGTCAGCGTCACCAGGGCGGTGTCGTCGTCAATGGCGGCGGCTAATGCGTCCACTGGCCCGTGAATGTCGTCGGGGGAGGGAATGACCTGGATGGTTAACGGCCGTTTCACCACCTCACAAATCCCCTGCAAAATATACAAATCCGACGGGAAATTGAGGTTATCGGTCACAATCTTGTGCCGCCCCGGCCGCGCCTGCACCGCCGCCAACGCCAGCTTAAACAAATTCACCGAAGTCGAATCTGCCACCACCACTTCGGCCGGCTGCGCCCCAATCACCCCCGCCACTTTCGCCCCCGCCGTGCGCGGCAAATCAAACCACCCCTCCCGCCACATCCGAATCAACCGCTCCCCCCAATATTTATCCAGCAGTTCATTCAGCAGCGGCTTCGTCGCCTTCGGCATTCGCCCCAGCGAGTTACCATCCAAATAAATCAGCTCCGGATCCTCAAAAACAAACCGCTCCCGAAAAGAAGCCAGCTCATCCTGAGCATCCAAATGCTGTGCATACGCCAGTTCAGTTGAAAACTCCATCCTCTTTATCCTTACTTGATCAATTGCTCTAATGCCTCAACAGGAGAACGATACCCATAAGCTATCATTTGTCCTAAGAACCTATTCGCTTCCTCAAGTGACAAAACACCGGTTTTTATCAATCTAACCAAAACACCCAATGTACCACTCATTGAAACGCCTATCTGTCCGGCTAACCGTCTCGCATTTCTATCATCAGATAAGACAATCCCCTGCCGACCCAACGCTACAGCTAAGCAAGACGCTTCGCCCGCATCAACTTGCTGCTGCAAGTAGGTCATTTGGGTAGTTTCGTCATGGGTTAAAGGAAGTACAGCTATCCAGTCGAAACTGATTGATGGCACACGCCCCCGTCTAACACCATTTTCATATTCTTGAACAACATATGGTGTTGTTGCAAGATGTTTGCCAAAAACCTGGATAAGCAAAGACAACTGCTTAACCAGTGCAAAGTTTGAAAGAACCGTGTTATCCAGCAGCGCAATCATCCTGACTCTGCCTATTCAAGCTTGTCAAACCAATTGTTCAGGGCCTGCACTTCTGCCTGAGCCTCGGCCAAAGTTGCCGGTCCAATTCGTAGCGGAATACCCAATTCGATAAACCGAGTCTTTAAGTCCAACTCGTGCATATTCAAATGTTCCGCCGCCTTGCCCAGGCTTATTTTGCCATCCTGATAGGCTCCTATTACCAATGACCAGCGCAATTCTGGCTCATTGCCCAGCAAACGAGCCATGGCATTTTCAACCAGTTCCGGCCGCATTTGGCGAAGTTTCTGCAGTTGATCGAATGCCCAGGGCATTGTATTTTGCATCATTTGTCCAATCCTCTTGTCTGTTTGTGTGCATGTTTTTGCAACAGACCGTATCAAAAGGGCGCAAATATCGTGTGAAAGGGGAGTGTATTCCCGCTTAGAGGGGGTGTCAAGCGGCTGGCAAAATGTTACGATGCACGATGAGCAAACAGCAGTGACCCAATTTGTACCGATTACCGCTCACTGTTTACTGATTACTGGTATGAAGGAGTATTGACCATGCCAAAACGGCCGTTTTTCATCACCCTCACCCTCATCATCACCATCCTTTCCATTAGCTTCACCCTCTATGCCGACAGCCAAGCCGGGCAACGCGCCTACTTGCCCATCATCAAGCGTAGCCAGCCCACTCCCACGCCAGGGCCGGTTAACGGCACACCACTTGTCAAGATCAACTTCCAGCCCGCCAATGCCCCCCTGCCCGTTGGCTACCAGCTTGACAGCGGCGCACCGTTTGCCAACCGGGGCAACGGCTTCAGCTATGGCTGGAACAGTGACAGCAGCAGTGTCACCCGTGACCGCGACTCGGCCAACGCCCCTGACCAGCGATATGACACCCTCATTCAACTGCAAAAGCCGGTCAACCCCGATGCCATTTGGGAAATGAGCGTGCCCAATGGGGTGTATGAGCTGCTGTTGGTGGCAGGCGATCCTGATTTTAGCGACAGCGTGTACCATTTTTTGGTCGAAGGGGCGACCGTCTTGCAGGCCACGCCGAGCGAGGGGAATTGGTTTAAAACGGCCGTTTTTCAAACCCACGTCACCGACGGCAAGCTCACCATCCGCAGCGGCCAAGCCGCCCAAAACAACAAGCTCGCCTTTATCGAGATCAACACCGTCTCGCTCGACCCCGCCATGCCAACCCCCACCCCTCAGCCCGGCACCATGACCGAATTTCGCGGCCTGTGGGTTTCCCGCTTCGACTGGACCAGTTCCAGCAGTGGTAGCCCCAGCAAAATTGACCAAATTGTGGCCGATGCCGCCTACGCTGGCTTCAACGCCATCTTCTTCCAGGTGCGCGGCGAGGCCGATGCCTTTTACACTCCCGGTCTGGAGCCGTGGTCGCGCCGCCTGACGGGGACGCTGGGGCAAAACCCCGGCTGGGATCCGCTGGCGCGGCTGATTGAGCAGGCTCACGCCCACAACATTCAGGTTCACGCCTACCTCAACGTTTACCCGGTGTGGACAGGGTGCGACACGCCCCCCAGCAACACCACGCCGCAGCACCTTTACTACAAGCTGCGCGACGCCCACGGCACGACCAATGGCAAAAACAACGGGCTACAGTGGGACAGCAGTGGCAACGTCGTCTGCAGCAGCTACCAACGCGCCACGCCCGCCTCTATTTACCACGATGACCACATTCTGGCCGTCGCCCGTGACCTGGTGACACGCTATGACGTGGACGGCATCCACCTTGACCACATTCGCTACAACAGCAGCAACGCCTCCTGCGACCCGGTTAGTTTGGCGGCCTTTGGTGGCTCCTGCTTCAGTGCCGGTTATGCCGACTGGCAGCGGCGACAGGTGAACGGCACGGTCAACAAATTTTATGAGCAGATTGTGCCGCTCAAGCAAGGGCTGTGGCTTTCCGCCGCCGTCTGGCCGATCTACATTGATTACTGGGGCTGGGGTGGGCAGGAAGGGTATTACGACTATTACCAAGACTCAAAGGCGTGGCTGCAAGGCGGCTACATTGATTCCATTTCGCCGATGATTTACCCTAGCAGCTTTGATTGCAACAACGAGGGATTTTGGACGCAATCGCGCTGGCGCACGCTGGTGGAGAATTTTCAGGGGGGCAGAAACGGCCGTTTTGTCATCCCCGGCATTGGCGCAGGCTACTGCACTTTTGCCGAAATTGAAGCCCGCATCAACGCCGCCCGCAGCCTGGGCACGGCCGGCCACGCCATTTTCTCTTACAGCGGCCTTGCCAGCCACGGCTATTTTGATGATTTACGCAATGGGCCATACAAGCAAACGGCCGTTCCCCCCACCATCACCTGGCATCCTTGAGATAGGGGATTAGAGATTGGAGATTGATTGACCGTTTCAATCTCCAATCCCTAATCTCCAAAAACGCCAAACCTGAACAGCGGCGAATGTGATAAAATGGGAGCCTATGCAAACAAACGAACTGATTGTTATTGGTGGTGGGCTGGCTGGCACAGAGGCGGCGTGGCAGGCGGCTGAATTGGGGGTGCATGTCAAGCTGTTTGAAATGCGGCCGCGTCAGCAAACCCCGGCGCACGTGTCGGACAGGCTGGCGGAATTGGTGTGCAGCAATTCGCTGGGGTCGGATTTGGTGCATAAGGCACCGGGGCTGCTGAAGGCGGAACTGCGCGGGCTGGGGTCGCTGATTTTGCGCTGTGCGGCGGAAACGGCCGTTCCTGCTGGCTCCTCTTTGGCTGTAGACCGGGAAGGGTTTGGCGAACGAGTAACGGCGGCGATTGAGGAGCATCCCAACATCGAACTGGTGCGCGAGGAAGTAACGGCCGTTCCTGACCAACCGTGCATCATCGCCAGCGGCCCCCTGACCTCCCCAGCCCTTACCGCCGATATTGCGCGTCTTTCTGGCAAAGACCACCTTTATTTTTACGATGCCCTTTCCCCCATCGTCGCCATAGAGTCCGTTGACATGAACATCGCCTTCCGCAAATCCCGCTATGACGAGGGGGAGCAGGACGACGGCGACTACATCAACTGCCCGCTCAACCGCGAGGAGTACGACGCTTTTTGCGCGGCGCTGCTGGCAGCGGAGACGATTACGCTAAAGCAGTTTGAGCAGGAAGACCCCCACTTTTTTGAGGGGTGTATGCCGATTGAGGTGATGGCGGCGCGGGGGCAGAAGGCGTTGGCCTTTGGCCCCATGCGGCCGGTGGGGTTGATTGATCCACGGACGGGTAAACGGCCGTTTGCTGTCGTCCAACTGCGGCAAGACAATCTCGCGGGGTCGCTCTACAACATCGTTGGCTTCCAAACCAACCTGCGCTGGGGCGACCAGGCGCGGGTGCTGCGGCTCATTCCCGGGCTAGAAAAAGCGGAATTTATGCGCTACGGCATGATGCACCGCAACACCTACATCAACGCCCCCACCATGCTCCACCCCACCATGCAATATCGCAACCGCGCCGACCTCTTTTTTGCCGGGCAGATTGTGGGCGTGGAGGGGTATGTGGGTAATGCGGGGTCGGGGCTGTTGGCAGGCATTAACGCGGCGCGGCTGCTGCAAGGGCAGCACCCCGTCATTTTGCCCACCACGACGATGATGGGGGCGTTGGCGCATTATGTGACCCACGCCGAGGCGAAGAGCTTTCAGCCGATGAAGGCCAATTTTGGCCTGTTTGCCCCGCCGCAGCAGCAAATTGGCAAGTCGGAGCGGTACCGTTGGTATGCGGAACGGGCCTTAACCGCGCTGCGCCGCTTTGCCCGTGAGAATGGGGTGCGCTATGACCGAGCGGTGGCAGAAGCGCAGGGGGGCAGGGGGGCGGAGGAGCAGGGGTGATTCTCCCCTGCTCCCCTGCTCCCCTGCATGTTTTTTATGGAAGGAGAAACGGCCGTTGACACAACCCCACAGTCTACTACTCTATAACCGCACACTTTCCTCCTTACAGCAATGGCTTAGTGAGCAGGTTGAGCCGCTGGCGGAGGTGGTGGGGGAACGGATGCCCAATATGTTGGTTGGGCCGGCCGAAATTGCTCAACTGCTGCGTATCGTTGTGGCCGAACTTGAGGCCACGCCGGAAAACCAGCTTGCCAAAATTCAATATTGGGCCATCACCGAAATTGGCTACGATGCCCCCTTTGCCGCCGATTGGCGCACGGCGCTGCGGGTGCTAAAACATGAACTGCTCAACCGGCTGGAGCAGCACTTTTCCCCCAAGGATGCGCTGCGCCACTGGCGTGAATTGGACGACATGCTGACCTATGCCCTGATTGAGGTGACGCAGCTTTCCAGCGATATTGACCATGCCGTCATGTTGGATCACGTGGTGAATTTGCGGCAGCAGACGGAGAAGTTTGAGCGCACCAAGAGCAATTTTGTGGTGGTGGCGGCGCATGAATTACGCACGCCGCTGACGATTTTGGAAGGGTATGCCAAGATGTTGGCGGCAGAAACGGGGGAGGAGACAACGCTGAAAGTGTATGTCAATGGGTTAGTGTCTGGTTTGGAGCGAATGAAGGCACTGATCACGGATTTGATTGATGTGTCGCTGCTCGATTTGCGGACGATGGAGCTAGAGTACAATCAATTTTATCTGGAAAAGATTATTTTGATGGTGGCCGACAGTGTGAGCAGCCATTTTGCGGCGCGGAATGTGGATTTGATTATTAAGCCGCTGCCGGTGCAGCAGCGGATTTATGGAGATGCGGAGCGGTTGGCGAAGGCGTTTACCAAGGTGATTATGAACGGGCTGAAATATACGCCGGATGGGGGAACGGTAACGATTAACAGCGTGATGCAGGGGGGAGAGGAAACGGCCGTTGATTACATTGATGTGCAAATTACCGATACCGGCATCGGCATCAACCCCGAAGACTTGGAGGCGATTTTTCGTAAATTTAACAGCACTTCCGATGTCAAGCTCCATTCATCGGGCAAAACCAAGTTTAAAGGCGATGGCCCTGGCTTGGGGCTGCCCATTGCCAAAGGGATTATTGAAGCACACGGCGGGCGCATTTGGGTGGAAAGCCCCGGTTGCGATGAAGTGCGCTGTCCCGGCAGTACCTTTCATATTGAGCTGCCGATTTTGTTGGAAAAACCGAATCAGTAATCAGTAACCAGTGTGTTATTCAACTGATTACTGATTACCGATTACTCCCCAAAAATGGATATTCAATTAACGACAACAGTAACCGACGTAACCGTATACCCAGACAGAGCGCGGGTGGTTTGTGGTGGGGAGTGTGTGGTGACGGTGGGGCAGCAGCGGCTGCTGCTGGATAATTTGCCCTTGACGCTGGATGCCGATTCGCTGCGGGTGACGGGGCGGGGGGAGGCGCAGGTGCGGCTGCTGAGTGTGGATGTGGTGCGGCAGCATTTTGCCGAGGCACCGGCGGCGAAGGTACGCGAATTGGAGCAGGCAATTGAGCAGGCCGAGGATGAATTGCAGCAGCTTGCGGATGCCCAGGCGGGGTGGCAGGCGCAGTTGAGCCATTTGGATGGGCTGCGGGGACAAACGGCCGTTTTTGCGTCAATTCATCTATCAATGCCGGTATCTGTTGGTTCCTGTGGCAATAAGCCACCAACGCACGGACAGCCTCTTGCCTCGTACCCCGTCGCGGCAAATTATCCCAGACGATACCTAGATCAAAGGCAAGGTCTTCCAATTCTGCTAACGTGAAATGGTCGTGGATCAAACCAACAAAATCATTCATCGTCAAAAGCTATCGTAGGGGCGGGATGGCGCGGAATGGCGCAGGGTGAACAGACGGCATATTCTCCGCGCCGTCTCGCCCTTGCCTTAACCACCACGATAATGGCGGGAAACACAGGGGCGAGACGACCGGGAGAAAAGATCAATCGCATTGCCAGCGTTAATCCCGGTCATCCCGCCCCTAGTATCATAGAAGAAAA
>JAGQGA010000205.1 GCA_020432595.1 Anaerolineales bacterium
CCATCTTTCTAACGCTATTTATCTTGCTGCTTGCCCTCATTTTGTTGGGCAGCCGGGGCATTGCTGACCAAAACAAGGTCGCCCCCACGCGCCAAGCCGCTGCCGCCTGGGCCACACAGGACATAGATGAGGATTTGACCCCCAACGGGGCGGAAATTGTGGCCCGCACCGACCCCAGAGTGGCCTTGACCGCCACCCCCCTTGCCACTTCAACTACCCCCACGCCGACACCTACAGCTCAAATAACTGCAACCCCTGAGGGAACGGCCGTTCCTACCACCCCCATCCTCCAGCTATTTAGCCAGCCAGCCGACGACGGCTATCTTGTCTACTACCCTGAAGACCTCATTACCACCTTTAGCGATGGCGACACCCTCATTGTCGGTGACGATGCTACCAATGGCATCATTCGCACCATCATCAGCTTTGACACCAGCGCCGTTTCCCCAGATGCCAATATCAAAGAGGTCGCACTCTTTTTATGGCTGACCCCCGTGGAAGAAACCGAGGATAGTCCCGTCACCGACCCCGGCATGGTCATTCCCCGCTTGGGTCATTACCTCAACGCCGATATGGCCGTGACTGGTTTTGGCTCTGGTCCCTATCTGGAAGCCGCAGACTTTAGCGCCCCGGTCATGTCCACAGGTTTGGGGGTGGTGCATCAGGCCAGAACGATCCCCAACAAGAGCGGGCAAATCCGGCTTGATTTTAGCACTGACGAGCAGACGGTTATTCAAGCCATTCAAGATTATGATGTGGTGGAGTTCCGGCTCTACCTGGAGCTGCCAAGCAACGAAAATGAGCAGGCTGAACAACTTCACTTTTTTTCTGGCGACAGTGAGGATGAGGCAAAACGGCCGTTTTTGCAGCTCACCTATGGAATAAACCCGTAATGGCAGGCAACTACTACTTTACAAGCATTCTGGGCGAAGGCAGCAGCGGCATCGTCTACCGTGCCTGGGATTTGGACAATGAGCGCGAAGTCGCCCTCAAGGTGCTGCACGAACGGCTGGCGGCCGAAACGGCCGTTGTCGAACGCTTTCAGGCCGAAATTGCCACCCTACAGCAGTTGGACGACCCCCATATCATCACCATTCTCGACAGCGGCACTATCCAGCCCCCCAACAGCACCACAGCCCTGCCCTACTTTGCCACTCCCTACCTGCCGCTGGGCAACTTACGTGATTATCTCAACAGCTATCACGAACACCAGAGGCGGCTGCCGCTTAAGCAAGCCCTTGCCCTGACCCTGCAAATTGCCGAAGCGTTGGCCGCTGCCCACGCCAAAGAAATTGTTCACTATGATGTGAAGCCAGAAAACATTCTGCTGCGCCAAACCGATGACCCGGCCAATCCGGTAACGGCCGTTCTTACCGACTTTGGTCTCTCACACCAGCTTCGCACCGTCACCCGGCTGCGAATTCAGCCCGGTTCGTGGCCCTATGCCGCCCCCGAACGGGTGGAAGGGTGGACTGGTAACGGCCGTTCCGACATCTACTCCCTCACCGTCCTCCTCTACCTCATGCTCGTGGGGCAGCTACCCTACCCCATCACCTCACAAGCCGATGCCAATGAGTTTCTGGATGCCCCCGTTCCCCACACCAACCTTCCCATCCGGCTCAACACCATCATCCAGCAGGGTATGGCCCAAGAACCCGCCAGCCGCTACCCTACCGTTACCGCCCTAGCCGCCGACCTGCGCCTGGCACTGGCCGACCCCGCCCCGGAGGATCCATCCCTCCCGCTGCCCCCTCCCGCCGAAGTCAAACTTGCCACGACCGTTAAACTTGCCGATAGAGTGATTGCCAACATTGAAGTGGGCAACCGCATGGACACCGCCCAAACCTGGCTCAAACCGGCCGAATACCGTCTGCTGATTGCCCATCAGGACGAGCGCGACCGCATTGTCTATTTAGATAAAGGGCTGATTTATCTTGGCCGCCACCCCAACAACGACGTTTGCCTCGACGACACTCTCGTTTCGGCTTACCATGCCGTTTTGGAGCGCACCCCAGGGCGCAAATGGCAGGTGCTAGATTTAGACAGCGATAACAAAACCAAGCTCGACGGCGAACCCTTGCCAGACATCCGCCGTCCAACCGTTTGGGAAAGCGGCCAAACGCTGCAAATTGGCCCCTATTTTTTGCAGTGGCAAGACATTGACCAGCTACAAAACGGCAACGGTCGCCACCAGCCGCCTGTCCCCTCATCTCGCCCCGACACCGAAGAAATACCTTTGCTCTTTTCCCTTTCGGCCACCCAGTTTCAGTTAAAGCCAGGCGAGACGGCCAACCTGACCCTAAGCGTGGAAAACCAAAGCCGTGTCTCGCGCCACTATTACGTGGGGTTGGAGGGGCGCGACCTGCCCATTACCTGGCAAAACCCACCCGAACCGCTCAAACTGTTAGCCGGTGCCAAGGGGGAAAAGACGATCCAGCTAAAAGCACTGCCGGGCAGTGCCGGGGTGGCCGGGGAATATAGTTGCCAGGCGGTGGTGCGCCTGGGGGACGGCACCATTGTGGAAACAACCCCCGTTTCCCTGACCGTCCCCGCCTTTGACCAGCTTGTGGTAGACATGCACCCCAGCCTCATTCGCAGCGGCGATGCCACCCAAATCCGGCTGGACAACCAGGGCAACACCCCCCAAACTTACCGCCTACAGGCGCGTAACCAGGCCGATAAACTGCTGTTTTACCCTACCCCGGAGCGAGTGGTGACAGTGCCAAACGGGGCGAGTGTGGCGGAAAGGCTGACGGTGGAGACGAAGAAAGCGTGGTGGCAGCGACTATGGCCGAAAACAGATGTTGTTTCATACACCCTTACTGTTACCACGGTGCAAAATAACCAGTTAGTAATCCAACCACCGCAGACCCAAGAGGGACAAGTAGAAATTCCTCCGGTAGTCCCGCCCATAGTATGGGTGATCTTATTAGTGGTCGGAGCTGGACTCTTTCTGCTCATTAGAAATTTTCAAGCAAACTTGGAAGCACAAAGGCAGCTACTCGCGGAGAATCAAACCAGTGCTAATGCTACGGCAACCATTGCAAGCATTGAACTAGCCAGCGCAATGACGACTGCAGCCGAGGCACAAGGTGAGCAACAAGCAATAGCTAATGAAAGAGTTCAATTTGCCCAAGCTACGGCTAATGCGGCTGGTGCTCAAGCACGTAATGCACAAGATGAGTTACAAAAGCAGAGCGATTTCCTTGCTCGTCAAACGCCTACACCGACCAATCGGCAACCGACGGGGATTCTTTTAAGCGGGAGCCATACTATTCAAGAAAACCAGCCTTCTGGAACAACAGTTGGCACACTTTCTACCGAAGACCCCGATGAAAACGATGCCCATACCTACAGCCTGATTATAGGCTCGGAGTTCTTTGAGATTGCCGATGCCAATTTGGTGACAAAAACGGACTTTGATTATGAAGAACGTACCAGCTACAGCATCACGATTGCCAGCCGTGACAGCGGGGGCCTGTTAGCAACCGCTGAATTTACGATTCAGATTGAAGATGAAGATGATGACCCGATCATTTCTTTCAAAAAGCGGAATGAATCAGTTGTGGAAAATGAGTCAAGCATTGTGGTTGAAGTGATTATTGATCGCCAAAGCGTTGAGTCGCTTGCTGTTAACTATAAAACAAAAGATAAGACGGCACTAGCTGGAAAAGATTATATGGCAACTACTGGCACCCTTTCTTGGCTGCCCAATGATACCAGCTCTAAATCAATAACCATTCCTATTTTAAACGATACTTTGCCCGGCGAAGGTAATGAAACATTTACGATTGAACTAAGTAACCCGATTAATGGTAAGCTAAACGATACGACCACGCTTGAAGTAACAGTGGAAGACGACAACGATTCCCCGCCGGAAATCCGCTGGGCAAGCACAACCACAACCGTTGCCGAGAGTGTCCAAGAAGTTACTTTAAAAGTGACCATTGACAAATTGAGTGCCCAACCAGTAATTGTCAATTACACAACACAGGACGGGGGGGCGAAAGCTGGGGAGGATTTTACGGCAAGCAGTGGTATGTTAACGTGGGAGCCAACCGCGACAACGCTTGAACGGACTATCACGATTTCAGTAACACAAGATAGCTTGGCTAATGAAGGCGATGAAATATTCTCTGTTCAATTATCTGCTCCGGCACAGGCAACAATAGCTGGTAACAACACGGCAACTGTTACGATCACAGATAGTGATCCAAAGCCCGAATTAACGTGGGTAAATAGTTCTGTCGATCTTGGAGAGGGTAATGATTCTTCTAACACTGTAACCTTAAAAGTTAAGTTAAATGGCAGAAGTGCAAAAGAAATAAAGGTTGGTGTTGAGTCTAGTTCTGATGCTAATAGCCAATACACTTTGCAAACAAATTCGTTGACTTGGGCTGGGAATACTGAGGGCGAGCAATCCATCACTCTTGAAAGTACACCAGATTTTATCGACGAAGATAATTTGCAGATCAAAGTCGAGTTAACGAACCCAGACCGTCTAGTCACGCTTCCCGGCAATGCAACAGTAAACCTTATAGATGATGACACTGCTGGCATTGTTTTAACCACGCCTACACCAGATCCTATTTTTGAGCCGCCACAAAACACTGATCTAGATAAACCAACTGAAAGCATATTTGACTTGCGCTTGAGGTCTGAACCAACCGGCAACATTACAGTCAAATTAGAAGTTCAGGATAAAGATGGAAGCAGTAATGATGCCTGCAAAATCAAAACCAGCAATAACTCGGCCACGCCTAGTAGTTCTCTTGATCTGACATTTTCAGATATGAGTTGGGCAACGCCTGTTCCTATCACAATTGAGGCACAAGAGGACGATGATGCAGCAGATGAAATATGCGTTATAGGTGTAAAGAGCATTGGGGGTGATAGTAAATATAATGACCTTGTCGAGGCCACATTACCTACAGCTACGGTAGATGTAATAGATGATGATAAAACCCAAGTTGCGGTCTCTGCTACCTCTCCAGATATGTCATCTATTAATGAACCAGATGGTCAGGCGTCTTTTTTCCTCAAACTTGGCACCCGTCCTATACAAAATGTTAAAGTCACACTAAGGATTGCTTCAGGGGATGAAGCATGTGGCTTTCCGAATGGCTCGGGCAATTCTTTGAAAAATACGCTCTCGATTACTTTTAAGAATAATGATACCTCAGATACTTGGCAAGATTGGGATGGTCATAATATTACAATAAAAGCGCAAAATGATGATGATGCCGTTGATACAGTTTGCGTCATTGGTGTTTCTGCCATTGAGACTAATGATCCTGAATACATGGATATTGATTTTCCTATATCTGAACTCACCAGGGTAACAATTACCGATAATGATACCCAAGGCGTTACATTTTCTTCGACCTCTCTTCAAATAGACGAAGGAAGCTCTGGAAACTTTACGATTTCGCTAAACAGTAAACCCGTTCTTAATCCTAGCGAAACCGATGTAACCATTAAGTTAAGCAGCAGTTTACCAATTTGTGCTGTGTCTCCACTTATTGTCAACATTAGCCCTAACGATTGGCGTACCGGGAAAAACGTAGCCATCACAATTGCAGCAAATACTATTTCCCAAGATGTAAATTGTACCATCTCGATTTCATCCATATCTGGGGGGGATTATAGTGAGTTGTCCTCGACGCCTACCCTAGGTGTAACCGTAATAAACATGCCATGAACAATAAATTTGTTTTCATCATAATCTTATTAGCTTTTCTTTTTTTCCTCTTCCCCCTCCTGCTCCACGCCGCCCAGCAGGACGACCGCTACCGCCTGCCCACCCCCCTCATCGAACCCCTGGGCGAAGCAGACGGCCAAATGCAGTTCCAAACCCTCATTGGCCCCCTCTACACCGAAGAACCATTGGGCGACACCGGCTTCAAGCAGCGCCAGCTAGATCCCGCCCTCACCATAAACGCCGCCGCCTTGCTTGATGCCGACGGCAAAACCACTCCTCTTGCTTCTGCGCCCGTTACCCCCACCACCGAAACCAGCCACTTCCTGCTGCTGCTGGACACCAGCGGCACTATGCAGCCCGCCCTGGGTAAACTGCCCCAAACCGCCCCCGCCAACAGCGAACCCGCCCTGCTCTACCCCGCCGGAACCGCCAAAGGGGTTGCCCAGGGCATTGTTGACTTTCTGGAAGATCAGGGCTTGCCAACCCAGCTCGCCGTTTGGTCATTTAACGACGACCTGCAAACTCAAATCACCTTTACCAACGACAAGCAGCGGGTTCGCAACGCCATTGGCTCCACTCCCTGGGAAGGGGGCGAGACGTGTTTGTATGATGCGGTGACAACGGCCGTTACCGCCCTCGAAACCGCCACTGCCACCAACCATCGCGGCGGCCTCCTCCTCTTCACCGATGGCCGTGACGAACTAAAATCAGGTCTAGCCAACCCCTGCAGCCAAAAAGCTACCCTCGCCGAAGCCATCCGGGTGGCGCAAAAAGCCTTTATCCCCGTCCACGTCTTCCTCTTCACCGGCAGCCAAGGCCAGCGACAAGAGGAAATGCAAACCCTGGCCAATGCCACCGGCGGCCAATTTGTGAGCAGCACACCCTATGCCAACGAGAGACAGCTAAAGCCCCTGCTAGACTCCTTAACCCAATGGCGTTTTACCGGTTCGCTCTACACCCTGCGCGGTCCCCATGCCGCCAAACTGCGCCTTACCCTTTCCAGCGGCGAAGTCATCACCCGCGACGTGGTTTTTAACGCCCCCCGCGACTTTCCCCAACCTGCCAAACTTACCTACATAGAGGAAGAGAACAAGGAATGTCAGGTAGGCACACCCTGCGTCTTTACCTACACCCTCGATGACCCCCACCAGCAAATTAGCCACCTAACCGTGCAGGCCAAACTCGAAGACGGTAATCCCGTTGTTGGTGTCCCCTTAACCGCTGGCTACGACGACCACATCCCCCGCCCGACCACCGAAGCATTTACCCTGGAACTATTGCCCAGCGACAACCTGTTCACCGAACCAGCCTATGAATTAGCCTTGGTTGCCATTCCCACTAACCCCAACCAAGACCTCGTTAGCGATAGCACCGCCACCTTTTCCCTAACAAAGCCGCCCCCGCCCTTAGAAATTCGCTTTCTAGAGCAGGAAACCACCACCACCACCACAGCACTGTGTGACCCGCAAGCAACAAGCACGCCTAGCGGATCTTCTCAAGATTCCAGGGACTCTTTTAAGGCAGCATTAGCCAATCTCACGCAAAAGGCTTGCAACTTGTTCTCATCACAAGCACCCGTAGCAAAACCGATTACGCAGCTAGACGACACTACCTTTAAGCTCCAAATTGAGATTACAAATGGCTTGATGTATACAGAGACGTGGAAAACGGTGGATGTCTATGTCTGGCAGCGACGCTGGCGCTGGTTCCGCTTTCAGGAAGAAGGGTATGAGTATCCATGCTCACTGGCACAGCCAGCAGATGGCAACAGCGAAAATGCTGAGGCCGGATCATGTACTGTCATGGTGGATTCCAATTGGGCAACCGGCACCATTACCGTGCCGCACCGTCTGGAACCGCGCACCACGTGGGTGACCTTGCAAGCACGGGATGGGGAAAGACGGCCGTTAATGCCCCCTACCAGCCTCCCCTTCCTCCGTGAAGCCAATGCGCTCGGCCGTCTGGCCGAGGCCATTGCTAACTTCTGGCAAGATTGGGGTGTATGGCTAGGCTTCTTGCTGTTAGCCTTGGGTGCTTTCCTGGTCTGGCGGATTATCACCATCTGGCTGCAAGCCAGCCGAGACCAGGGTGACGATATAAAAGATGTTGATTTGCGCCAATTTACCGAAGTTATTCTGACTGTGTTTAGCTCTCCCGACACAACTGTCTTGAACAAACGGCTGACGCTTGGCGACAGCATCATCTCCATTGGGCGCGAAAACTGCACCCTCAACATTCCCGCCGACGGCTACCTCTCCCGCCACCACGCCGAGATCAGCCTGGAAAGGGATGGTTACGCCATTAAAGATTTAGGCAGCGACAGTGGCACCTATATTCGCATCCAAAACAGCGAACCCCTCCGTGTTTCAACCACGCGCCCAACCCTGTTGAATACCAAGCTAGGCAGCGAGATTCGTGTTGGCGACACCATTCTGCGGATTGAGGCCAAACCAGTTGGATAGAAAACAAAAAAGAAGTTCAACTTCTTCCGAGAAGTTGAACTTCTCCACCCGCATCCTATGACTGACCCCACCCACACCCACCTCCAACTCGCGCTCGCCCGGCTGGACATCGTTTTGCAGCGGCAGGTGGCGCGGCAGGCGGCGCATTGGACACAGGAGGAGGCCAACCAGTGGCCGGGGCTATATTTGTCGCCCCAGCAGGCGATGGTGCTGCTGCAACGGCCGTTTCCCGCCACTCCCTTCCCCCCCCTTGACGACCAAGCCGAGCAGCCATACCAAGCCGCTATCCAGCAGCTAGACAACCAGCTTGCCGCCCCGCCGCCCGGTTCACGGCTGGCTGACTTGTATGCCACCTTTGTTCTCGATTCCTTTGACGAAG
>JAGQGA010000206.1:0-7019 GCA_020432595.1 Anaerolineales bacterium
TACTTCGGCAACGCTGGCAGCTTCACCCTAGACGACGGCCAAAGCCACACCAGCGACCGGCTGCTCCCCGGCGACTACCAGATTTACCAAAGCGTCCCCGCCGGTGGCACCGTAGACATCAGCTGCACCGGCAACGCCGAAACCGGCAACGGCAGCGTCATTGTCCACCTGGGCAGCAGCGAAGACGTCGAATGCACCTTCAGCAACAGCGACCTGGGCGGTTCCATCACCCTGGTCACCACCAGCGACCCGGCTGGCACCAGTGACTTCTACTACTTCGGCGGGCTGGGGAGCTTCACCCAAAACGACGGCGATAGCAAAGTCAGCGACAACCTGCTGCCAGGCGATTATCAAATTTACCAAAGCGTGTGGGCAGGCTGGACACTCGACATCAGCTGCAGCGGCGGCAACGTCGAGATTGGCAACGGCGACATCATTGTTCACCTGGGCGCCAACGAAGACGTGGTATGCACCTTTGACAACACCGATGTCGGTGGGAGCATCACCATCGTCAACAACGCCGATTTGGACAACGGGTTAGACTTCACCTACTTTGGCAACATCGGCTTCTTCACCCTGACCGCTGGCGGCAGCCGCCAATCGGCAGACCTGTATCCTGGCGAGTACGAAGTGATTCAGGGCGTGCCGCAGGGCTGGTTGGTAGATGTAAGCTGCACGGGTGGTTCGGTAGACATCGTGGACACAACCACGACGATTCATCTGGGTGCCAACGAAGACATTGTTTGTACCTTTGACAACAGCTATGTCGGTGGCTCTATTACTGTAACAACCGTGACCGTACCTGAGAACGGGGCAGAAGAGTTCTTCTACTTTGGTGACACGGGAGTTTATACCCAAACGCATGGGTTTAGCCGCACCGTAAGCGACCTGTACCCGAATGATTATGATGTCATTCAGGGTGTACCGGAAGGGTATGTGCTGAACGTAGAATGCACGGGTGGCGATGTGACCGCCATTGACGGTGGGGTGACGATTCACCTGGGGGCACGGGACGATGTTGCCTGTACCTTCACCAATGCCGATGCTAACTACGTAGATGATACGGCTCCCTTCTGCCGAGGCGTTGAGGCTACCATTTACGTCAACGAGCTGGGTCTCATCGTCGGTGGCCCAGACGCTGGGCAAGCGTATGCTGGGGTTTTGAACGGCACCGATGGCCGGGATGTTATTGTCGGTACGACAGACAATGATGTGATTAATGGCTACGAAGGGCGGGACATGATTTGTGCCCGGTCTGGAGCAGACACTGTGTACGGTGGCCGTGGGCGGGATATTATCTACGGTGGGCGCGGTGCTGACCTGCTGTATGGTGAGCAAGGTTCTGACCTAATCTTTGGTGGCCGTGGGCAGGATGAGATTCACGGTGGTGCTGGTGAGGATGTGGTAAACGGCCGTTTAGGTAACGACGTCCTCTACGGCGAAGGTGACACCGACCTAGTAGTTGGTGGTGCTGGTGACGACATTCTGAATGGCAACGCTGGAGACGACTTCCTGAGCGGTGGTGCAGGACAGGATTCACTCAACGGTGGCAATGGCTATGACTTCTGCTACGGTGGGCCGGATCGGGATGATGCCACAAACTGCGAGTTTAAGCACAGTGCCCGCTAGACCATAGCTGACCATAGGAAGGGAGCTACATGAGAAACGGCCGTTTTGCCTGGGGAGCGCAAAACGGCCGTTTTTCTTTGCAGCGTGTAACACGCATTGTAACAGTGATATGGTAAAAATAAGATGAATGGGCAGGCAGCAAACAAGCCTTGCCCCAACAAAAAAATAAGGTTCGGCTGTATCTACTGGCTAGATGCACAACCACGTTATCACCTCGGAGTGAGCACCATCGAAGCCGCAGCCAACATTAACGATTCAACGCGAGGAATTTCATGCTACTATCCGTCATCATAGCAACCTGCAACCGCCCCGATACCATTCGGGCGACCATTGAAGCTGTGCTTAACTGTGACTACGACGCTTTTGAACTGCTTGTGGTTGACCAAAGCATAACCTCAACCACCAGACAAATTGCCGAAAGCATCCATGACCCGCGCCTACGCTATTTGACTGCTCCTCAGGAAGGTAAGCCAACCGCGCTGAACGTCGGTATTGCTGCCAGCCAGGGTGAGATTATTGCCTTTACTGATGACGACTGTTTGCCCGTAACCAATTGGCTTGATGTTATTGTCAATGTTTTTGCTGAACGTCCTCGCGCCGGATTGCTTTTTGGCCCCGTACTGCCCGTGGAACATGACCCAGAGCAGGGGTTTGTCCCTACTTTTGAAGCAGGCGACAAGGGACACAATCGGCGTTATCGGCTGAAGTTTGGCATTGGGGCCAGCATGGCGGCTCGACGCAGCGTGCTGCTAGAGCTTAACGGGTTTGATAAGCTGTTGGGACCAGGGGCACCACTGGGGCCAACCGATGACGAAGACATTGCCTATCGCACCGGTAAGGCCGGATATGAGGTTTGGTATGAACCTAAGGCGGTGGTGATTCACGATGGCTTCCGCGATTGGAAAGATGGGCAGCGGTTGGTGAAGGCATATGCTGAGGGGATGGGGGCAACCTATGCTAAATACATACGCTGTGGCGACGTGGAGGCTGTGGGGCGGCTGTTGATTTTGTACTTAGTTTACTTTTTTCATGCCGCCAAGCGGTTGGTATTGTGGCAACGGCCGTTTGGCCTGGGCTGGATTGTCTACACCACGGGCGGCATTTGGAAAAGTCTGCATTATGGTGTTGATCGCAAACAGTGGCAATATCGCGCCACCCCAGAAGACAAATCTGTTTTACTGGAAGTCAACAGCCAACCTGTCACTCAACCAACAAAGTTTCGCTCCTGACATACTACTTTTCGGCAGAGAAAACGAATACGACTGCGGTAATAACCTTGTTGTTACCGCAGTTTTTATTTTGGGGAAATTAACGCCAGGGAAGCGTGAGGCGCAGGGTGGTTCCCGCGCCTTGTGCCGATTCTATATAAAACGTTCCGTTTAGCTCTTTGGCACGGGCACGCATATTGGAAAGGCCATGCCCGATTGCTTGCCGGGCAGCCCGCACGTCAAAACCAACCCCATCGTCTTGAACCAGCAGCACAATATGGTGTTTGTCTCGCTCCAACGAGAGGGTGACGTTTTTGGCATGGGCATGGCGAGCCACGTTTGCCAGTGCCCCCTGAGTGGTCAAAAAAATGGCGCGGGAAACGGCCGTTGGTACCCCGCTAATGCCTTCGGGAAGGGTGGAAGAGTGAACCTGCACCATGGTGTTGGCGCGAAATTCGCGTACCAGCCGCGACAGCCCTTGTTCCAGATCGCCGCCAAAGTGACGCGGACGCAGATCGAGAATAAAGTTACGGATGTCGCGGATGGCATCGTTCAGACCATCAACGGCCGTTTCTAACAGTGCCCGTGTATCTTCACTCCCTTCCCCCTCCAGCGACAGCCGCGCCGATTCCAGGGTCAAACCCACCGCATAGATGGACTGAATAACCCCATCGTGCAGATCCATCCCAATGCGCGTTCGCTCATCCAAAATTGCCAAACGGCTCACTTGCTCATAAAGCTGGGCATTTTGGATTGCAATGGCTGCCTGGGCTGCCAACAACTCCACAATCTCCTGATCCGCTTCCGTAAACGATGTAGCACCCACCTTGTTTGCAAGATACAAATTCCCCAGCATTTCCTTGCCCGCCATAATGGGCACGCCCAAAAACGAATTGACGGGCGGATGACCGGGTGGACAGCCAACGGCGCGTGGATCCTCGGCAATGTTGTCCACGCACACAGTCCGTTGCTCGGAAATAATGGCCCCCAGCAAACCTAGCCCACGCGGCAGGTTGCCAATGTGGCTGGCTTCTTCAGACGATAACCCGCTGTAAATAAAATTGTCGAGGTATCCAGAAGCACTGTTAGGCACGCCCAACGCAGCATATTCCGCCTGCGCTAAATCCCGGACGGCATCTACAATTTGCTGTAGCACTTTTTCCAGGGACAGTTCGCCGGTGATAGCCAGCGTGGCTTTGCTTAAAGCCGCCAACTGGCGGTTTTTGGTGGCAAGCTGGTGCGCCTGTTCACGGCTTTCTTGCAGCAGCAGCGATTTGTGAATGGCGGCGGCAGCATGGGCGGCCAACATGATGGCAAGCTGCTCGTCCAGCAGCGAAAAGGCCTCTTCATGCAGCTTGTTGGTCAGGTAAAGCATTCCCAACGTGTTGCCTTTAAATAAAATGGGCACACCCAGAAAACTTTTCATGGGGGGATGGCCGACGGGGAAACCAACAGCACGCGGATCGTTGGCAATGTGGGCGGTGCGAACGGTTTCTTTTTGGCATAGCACCACGCCTAGCAGCCCGTTGCCGGTGGGGTGGGTGGGTAGCTGGGAAACGGCCGTTTCTTCCATCCCACTTTGCACAAATAAATCAATCTCCCTTTCATCATTCGTTGTGCCAATTGCCGCATATTCCGACCCAATCAATTCCCGCGCTGAATCAGCAATACGCTGTAGCACCAGTGGCAGCTCATCGGCACGCACTACTGCCAGCGTTGCTTGCGACAACGAATCTAACAATTCACGAAAGGCATGTTCAAATTTTGACATAACGCCTAGGCTAAATAATCTTTCAAATGATGTTCGATGGCAAAGGCAGCCGCCTCTGCTCGGTTAGACACGCCCAACTTGGAAAGAATACTGCTGACATAATTCCGCACGGTACCCTCGCTCAGAAAAAGCTCTTGAGCAATGGCGCGGTTCGTCTTGCCGTTGGCAATTAGCGACAACACTTGCCGTTCTTGCGCTGTCAGCTCTTCAAAAACGGCCGCTTCCTCTTTCTGCAATGTACGCCGCATCTCATCAAACACCCGCTGCGTCAGCGAGGGGTCAAGCATGGATTCCCCCCGCGCCACCGCCTCAATCGTTCGCACCAAATCAGTACTGCCCACTTGTTTGAGTACATACCCCGATGCCCCGGCGCGGATGGCGGAAAACAGCATTTCATCTTCCGCGTAAGAGGTCAGCATAATGACCTTAATATCAGGGTGCGCCCGCTTGATCCGCTGGCAAGCATCAACCCCGTTGCCAGCGGCTAGACGGATGTCCATTAGCACAACGTCTGGTTGGTGTAGTTCCGCTTGCTCCACAGCCTCGTCTTCTGTACTGGCCTCGGCGGTCACGCGCAGGCCAACGTGCCGCTCGATCAAGCTTTTTAACCCGAGACGAACAACCTCATGGTCGTCTACTAAGAGAATATTGAGAGGAGATTTGGGCGTTGTCATAAGGATAAGTATAGCCAGTTCGTGGCGTAATACCAATGAAGCGTTGCGCTATTAAGCAAATGCCCTAGACTTATGCTACCTTAACGATGAAATGCTTGTACGCTCAACAAAAATGGGCTTGTTATAGTGGGTGGTTGCTAGTAGCTTGTAAACAAAGGCATTCTGTACCAGCCACTAGCAACTACCCACTAGCCACTTGTGAGTTGTGCTGACAATGGTCAGCGTTGTGTGTGACAATGTTCACTGCCATAATGTAACAAAACATTTTATGATGAAATTGGGAAAGGAGTATGAAGAATGGCTGATTTGGCAACCACTTACCTGGGGTTGAAGCTGAAAAACCCGCTTATTGCATCGGCTTCGCCGCTTTCTGCCGATGTGGACACCGTGAAGCAGCTTGCGGCTGCCGGAGCAGCCGCTGTGGTGCTGCCTTCGCTGTTTGAGGAACAAATTGAGGTGGAGCGGATGCGGTTGGGCACCCATCATCGTGATTTGTTGCCCGAAGGTTTGCGTCATGTTCCTGATCTGGCCGGGTATAACCAAGGGTTGAGCGGATATATTGCACACCTCTACAAAGTGAAAAAAGCGGTTGATATTCCCGTGATTGCTAGTATCAACGCATATGAGGGTGGAGATTGGGCACATTATGCGCGGATTTTAGAGTCGGCGGGGGCGGATGCGCTGGAGTTGAATATTTACTACTTATCAGCCAAGCCGCACGCTTCAGGGGCGCAGGTGGAGCAGATGTATTTGAACCTGGTGCGGGATATTCGGGGGAGTTTGCAGAAGATTCCGGTGGCAGTGAAGGTGAGTCCGTATTTTAGTGCCATGGCACATATGGCGCAGCAAATAACGGCCGTTGGTGCCTCCGGCCTAGTCTTGTTCAACCGCTTCTATCAGCCAGATTTTGACATTGAGACAAGGCAGGTAACACCTAGCCTTGACCTAAGCAGTTCCACCGAACTGCGGCTGCGGCTGCGCTGGGCGGCCATTTTGTCGCCACAAATAACGGCCGATATTGCCATTACCGGGGGTGTTCATTCCACGCAAGATGTCGTAAAGGCACTCATGGCTGGGGCAACGGTGACGATGATGACCTCGGCACTGTACAAAAACGGCATCAACTATTTGACGACGCTGCGCGATGGGTTGAGTAGCTGGCTGGATAAACACGGGTATGAGTCTGTGGCTGATGTGCGCGGGGTGATGAGCCAAAAATATGTGGCTGACCCTGCTGCCCTGGAACGCGCCAATTATATGTATGTGTTGCAGTCCAATACATAGGACAAGTTTGCAAACTTGTCCTCCATTTTTTAGGAGCGTGTAGCCATGAAAGAAGCAACTGTGGGTAACTGGATGACGGTTGAGCCGCTGGCGGTAACGCCAAATGAGACGTTGCTGGTGGCGCACGAACGAATGCAGGTGGCGAATATTCGTCACCTGCCGGTGATAGATGATTGGGTGTCGCGCCGAGTCATCGGGCTGATGACGCTGGGGCAAATTCGGCAGGCGGAACTGGAGGTGGCGGCGATGTACAGGGGGAGTGAAATACGGCCGTTAGTTTCCCAATCCAAAACAGTGGGCGAATTGTTAACGGCCGTTCCCATCACCATTGCCCCCGACGAACCCCTAGCCGAAGCTGCCCGGCTGATGCTGGCGCACAAACTAACGGCGCTGCCCGTCACCGATGACGATAACCAGTTGCTAGGCATCATCACCGAATCCGATATTTTTGGC
>JAGQGA010000206.1:7118-8520 GCA_020432595.1 Anaerolineales bacterium
CACAAACTAACGGCGCTGCCCGTCACCGATGACGATAACCAGTTGCTAGGCATCATCACCGAATCCGATATTTTTGGCTATTTGATTGAAATGCAAACGCCACCACGATAGAGACACTACATTTTGTGCCTACGCAGTGCGGTTGTAGATGTTCAACTTCTCAGAAGAAGTTGAACATCTTGCCAAACTTGTTTTCTCTTGCCGCCCATTTTTTGCTGTGTACAATTTTCCACCTTCAACAAACAAGGCGAAACTGTGAATTTCTACTTTATTGAAACGACAGCCAAGCATCAAACCTTAAGGAGAAATAAATGTCCGGTGTTATAGAAGTTACAGATGATAGCTTTCAAGCGGAAGTGCTGGAGTCCGATCTAACAGTGCTGGTATTTTTTAGTGCGACCTGGAGTGGCCCTTGTAAGCAGATGGCTCCATCTTTAGGGTCAGTAGCTTCTAACTATCAAGGGAAATTGAAGGTTGTCGAGCTTGATATTGATGTGAGTCCTAGTACCGCTAGAAAGTTTGGCGTTCTCAGCGTGCCCAGAACGATAATATTCAAGGGTGGAACCTTAGGAGGGCAGCTAGTCGGCGTGCCATCTAGCAGCACATTTAGGTCGTTCGTTGAGCGTAATTTATAGTTTACCGGCTTATACAGAGATTCTTAGGCAAAAACGTGGCGAAGTTGCCATCTCTCTAGGAGAGGAAAAGCAACAGTCAGCCCGCTCTGTATGGCACGGAGCGGGCTTTTTTGTGGGGTGCGTAGAGACGCAAAATTTTGCGTCTCTACCGATGCCGGGTTAATTTAGCAGTTCACGGGGAGCCGGAATGATGAGCATCGCCTGATGTGCTTCACGCATCACTTTGCTGGTGGTGCTGCCATAATCCCAACGCCCCAGCCCTGTAAAGCCGTGGGTGGCCATGACAATCAAATTAAATTCGTATTTCTCGGCAAAGGTCAGAATGCCATCGGCGGCCAGGTTGCTGGTGACGGCATAGCGCAGCGGTAGATCCGGTGTCGTGTATTTCTGCTGTACTTCTTCCACATAGCTGATAGCCGCCCGGTGCATGGCTTCGGTGGCGGTAAACATCCATTCATGCTTTTCTTCCAGCACTTCGTCTTGTTGTTCTGGGTCTAGATCGAGGAAAGGCACCTGCACCCGCAGCAGGGTGACATCGCTTTCAAAGCAGCGGGCAACGGCCAGGGCGGGGACAATGGATTGTTCGGCTAGGTGAGAACCGTCAAGTGGAACAAGAATTTTGGTGGGGGTGATCTCATCGCGTAGGGCAAGGATGGGGCAGGGGGCGGCACGCAGGACGCGCTCGGTGACGCTGCCAAACATCCAGCGGGTGAAGCCGGTGCGCCCATGCGTGGTCATGACGATGAGGTCAATGTCTTCTTCGTGTA
>JAGQGA010000207.1:0-2187 GCA_020432595.1 Anaerolineales bacterium
GTGAATTACAGCTTGCCAGCGTCGCGCTTGAGTTTGGCGAGGAGCAAAGCAAACTGATTGTGCGCGATGGCCGAGGGGAGTATGCCATCCAAATTGGTTATGGCGCATGGCAAAGTGGGCACAGCGGCTACAGCGATGAACCGGTGGCGGCGTGTGGGGCGTGGACGGCCGTTAATACTTACGAAATCCGCCTCTGCTATACCACCCGGGTTTACTGCCCCATCCTCCGCTTCCACTTCGCCGATGACAAACTTCAGCTAGAAGTAGACCCCAACGTCTTCTGGGGTTTGGCCTATACCAGAACAATTAACGGTTGTCTATATGAGGCTGGTTGATAACCAACCGTATGAATGAATTTTTGCCCAACACCCCGTTTCATGTCGCAGCAGCTATGGTTGACATGAGGATAGGAAAAAGGGCAGTCACGCCTCTTCTGAGTACAATTGCAACCCACGTGCTTCAACACAAGAAACCAGCGGGCGTTGTTGGCTAAGCAGGGCTACTGAAAAATGATGTAAACGGGCTGCGGGTTAAGTACAGTCATCACCCGTTCGGGGAGCATAAAGGGAACGTCGTAGAGCAAACGGCCGTTAACCTGATCGGTAAACATCTTAAACCCACCATACTCAAACCCCGGCTCCAGCGCATACTGCTGGTAGTTGCGAATCTTGGGGCCGGGCGGGCCATAGCCGTCGCCATTGATCACCAACTCCACATGCGGGTAATTTATGATATTGTGCTTGTTGGTGATCATACTGTCCTTAAACTGGTGAATAATCAGCACCCGGTTCACCCCAATCTCTAGCGCAATCTGCTCCAACTCCGCCTGCACAGCGTTGATGTCGGCAGCATCCATTGTGCCAATTTGCTTGTTGGGCACCTGCTCGCTGTTCATGCGAAATTCGGGGTCAATTGCCAAATGGACGTGCGGATAATAGAAAAATTCGCGCACCCGCTGGAACTCCTCCATCACGTCGTTGCGGGCGGGCTGAATATCGAGGGTGACGGCAGCATTGTTGTTTTCGGCAGTTACCAGCCAATCATAGAGTAGTTCTTTGCTGATATGGTGGCTACAGTTGGGGAATTCGGGGTCACATGGTTTGGCAACGGTGCTGATGATGTGGAAAACAGGCATGAGATAACGGCCGTCGGTTAGATAGGGGCGATATTCGTTAATCACGCCACGAATCATGCGAACCGTTTCGTTGCGGAACTGATTGCCCAAAATCCCAAGCCCACGCCCTTCGGCACTGCCGTAAAAGCCAATTAGCCGGAACTGGCTGAGGTAGGAGGTGGGAGCACCCGGTGAGCGCACGATGGCAGGAGGTAGCGCGGGCACCGCCGGTGGAGTGGCAGGGGCATGGTTGGCCGGATCCCATAACCAAGTGAGGATGTCCCAAGGAACGGGTTCAGTGGTGGGAGTAGCGGTTTCGGTGGGAGTAGCTGTGTCGGTGGGGGCAGCAGTCACGGTTGCCGTCGCCGTCTCGGTAGGGGTGGCCGTAAAAGTGGCCGTTCCCTCATAGGTTGCCATGGGGGTCGGAGAAGCGGGTGCGGCCATCGGGCTGGGGGTAGCGACAGGCGTATTGGTAGACAAAACGGCCGTTGGTGACACAACCGCTGCGACCACTGCTGTTGATTCAAGTGTCGGCAATGGTGTGGGTGCCGCTTCCCCTTGTTGGCACGCAGCCAGGAGCAATAGCGGCAAAAAAAAGACCGCATAAAAGCGGCGACACCTCAGGCAACCAAGCAAGCTATCAATCAACAATATCCGTTTTTCAACCTCTTTCAATACAGCTAGTAGCCAATTCTAACACATCATTTGAATGCCAACACCAGTACCCCGGCACCAACGAGCAAAATACCAAACCATTCTTGCAAAGACGGCCGTTCGTGCAAAAAAATGACCGCAAACACCGCTACCAATAGCACACTCAGCTTGTCTACCGGAGCCACCTGCGACGCATGGCCGATTTTGAGGGCGCGAAAATAGGCCACCCATGAGGCACCCGTTGCCAGCCCCGAAAGCAGCAAAAACAACCAGGTGCGCGGTGCCAGCGTCAGCGGATTACGCCACTTGCCAGTAAAATAGACAAACGCTGCCAAAATGCACAGGATAAACACCGTGCGAATCAGCGTTGCCAGGTCAGAATCCACCCCTTCCAGCCCAATTTTGGCAAAAATGGCGGT
>JAGQGA010000207.1:2287-8472 GCA_020432595.1 Anaerolineales bacterium
AGGATAAACACCGTGCGAATCAGCGTTGCCAGGTCAGAATCCACCCCTTCCAGCCCAATTTTGGCAAAAATGGCGGTACAGGCAGCAAACACTGCCGATAATAGTGCCCACACAAACCACGTTGGAAATGTCATGGTCATCAACTCCTATCTTTGAAGGATTGTGTTTATACTGGCATGGAAGTATAGATGTATTTGGCAAAGACTCAATAGATTGTTGATCGCTACTAATCAAGGCATCAAGTTCGATGTTGAATATGAACAGATACAGAAACTGCCTTTGTACATTGTAGCCGGCATTCCTGCGGTATAGAGCCAATATAGTTACTCTAAACGCCCAACGTTGCTGTCTTTTCCTTAAGCCAGCCCGCAATGATTTCCCTTTAACATCAAAGTTGTCATCTGTTTGACAAACCACCGGGGAATCAATATGATCTAGACGACCCCCACAAATTAAGAGTCGGCCACTTCATAACGAAGGGCGGCTCAGCGTCTAAAACGGCCGTTTTTCCCCAAACTTTGGCGCAGAAAACGGCCGTTATCAGAAACCAACCCAATCAAAAAAGGAAGGTAACATTGTGAGTGAAAAGGAAATTGCTGAAGTAAGTGAAGCCGCCATTGCTGTACACTGGCAAGAAGAGGGGTACTTCCACCCATCCGCCAAATTTATCGCCCAAGCCAACATGACCGATGCCAATATCTACAATCGGTTCAGCCTCGACAACTTCCCCGAATGTTTCAAGGAATATGCCGATCTGCTCAGTTGGTACAAATATTGGGAAACCACCCTCGACACCAGCGATGCCCCCTGCTGGAAATGGTTTGTCGGTGGCAAAATCAACGCCTCCTACAACTGCGTTGACCGCCATTTGGCACAGCATAAAAACAAAGCCGCCATTATTTGGGTGCCAGAGCCAGAAGAAGAGGCTCACGTTGCCCTCACCTACCAGGAGCTTTATGTGCGCGTCAACGAAATGGCCGCCCTGCTGCAAGATGCCGCCAAGCTCAAAACTGGCGACCGCGTCACCATCCACATGCCGATGGTGCCCGAACTGCCCATCACCATGCTGGCCTGCGCCCGTCTTGGCGTGATCCATTCCGTGGTCTTTGGTGGCTTTAGCGGCCGCGCCTGCGGCGAACGCGCCGCCGACTCCGGCAGCCGCGTTCTCATCACCATGGATGGCTACTACCGCAACGGCGGCATGATCAACCACAAGGAAAAGGCAGATACGGCCGTTGAAGTGGCCGCCAGCGAAGGCCAAACCGTTGACACCGTTCTCGTCTGGCAGCGGTATCAGGGCAAATACATGGCCGAAGAAAACCCGATGGTCGAAGGGCGTGACCACTTTGTCTACGACTTACTCAAGCAATATCGGGGCAAACGGGTTGACCCCGTTCAGCTTCCCGCCGAAGCTCCTCTCTTCCTGATGTACACCAGCGGCACTACCGGCCGGCCGAAAGGGTGCCAACACAGCACCGGCGGTTATTTGGCTTATGCGGCTGGCACCTCCAAATTTGTGCAGGACATTCACCCCAACGACGTATATTGGTGCATGGCCGACATCGGCTGGATTACCGGCCACAGCTACATCGTCTATGGCCCCCTTGCCCTCGGTGCCACCAGCGTCATGTACGAAGGCGTTCCCGGCTTCCCCGACGCCGGCCGCGCCTGGCGCATTGCCGAACAGCTTGATGTCAACATCTTCCACACCGCCCCCACCACCGTCCGCATGTTGCGTAAGGCTGGCCCCGATGAACCGGCTAAGTACAACTACCATTTCAAACACATGACCACCGTTGGCGAACCAATTGAGCCAGAAGTGTGGCGCTGGTATCACGAAGTAGTGGGCAAGGGCGAAGCGGTAATCGTGGACACCTGGTGGCAAACGGAAACAGGTGGCTTCCTGTGCAGCACCATGCCTGCCCTGCACCCGATGAAACCGGGGTCGGCCGGCCCGGCCATGCCCGGCATCCACCCCGCCATCCTTGATGAAAACGGCGACCCAATTAAATCGGGCGCGGGTGTGGCGGGCAACATCGTCATCCAAAACCCGTGGCCCGGTGCCTTCCAGACAATTTGGGGCAACCGTGACCGGTATGTCAGCACCTATTACGCCAAATATTGCAAGAACCCCGACAGCAAGGATTGGCGCGACTGGCCATACTTCCCCGGTGATGCCGCCGTCCAGGCTCCCGACGGCTACTTCCGTATTCTCGGCCGTGTAGACGACGTAATCAACGTGGCCGGACATCGGCTTGGCACCAAGGAGTTGGAATCGGCGGCAATGGTGGTGCAAGAAGTGGCTGAGGCAGCGGTAGTGCCGTTGGCCGACGAACTGCGCGGCAAGGTGCCGGATATGTACGTGGCGCTCAAGCCCGGCATTGAACCCAGCGAGGCAATTCGGCAGCAAATCATCCACGCCATCGAAACCGAAATCGGCAAGATTGCCCGCCCGCGCAATGTCTACATTGTACCCGACATGCCCAAGACCCGCTCCGGCAAGATTATGCGCCGCGTGCTGGCCTCCATCTCCAACCGCGCCGACGTAGGCGACGTAACCACGCTCGCCAACCCCGAAATTGTGGAAGAGGTGCGCCGCATGGTGCAAGGCGACGACGACAGTGCCTTTTATGGATAGCTAAACGCACAAAAAAAGCCCGGTGTCTTATCTCACCGGGCTTTTTTTATGCCGATATTTCTTACGCTGACTGACGATTTACCAGCCAGATATAGCCATCCTCATCCATGCGTGCCTTGTCGCCACTAAGATACCAACCTTGATCCATAAACTGCCCCCAATAGCGACGCACGTAGCGGTCGGTGTCGCCTTCGATACGGCGAAACATGGCCGGCCATGGGTTTTGAATGACCAGATACCCTTCTTCACCACTGTCTAGCGGATTGCCTTCAGCATCTACCACGGCGGCGGCGATGCCGGGCAGCGGTCGTCCGGCTGACCCTGGTTTGATGGGTGTAGACGGCAGTGGCGAAATCATGATACTGCCCGTTTCAGCTTGCCACCAGGTATCCATGATGGGACAACGGCCGTTGCCAATCACCTCATAAAACCAGTGCCACAACGCCTCACCCACAACCTCGCCATTTACTCCCAACAGCCGCAGACTAGAAAGATCATGCTTCTCCGGCCA
Organism: Anaerolineales bacterium; assembly: GCA_020432595.1. Next base: position 5,437 of record JAGQGA010000207.1, read on the forward strand.
ACTGTTGCCCTGCTGTCGCAGATGCGCCAATGACACATCATCGGCATAAAGCACCGTAATGGCATATTTGCTCACCATCTGCCACCATCGCTCCGGCGACGGCTGCCCTGGTGCCCCTTCATACATAAAGCTGGTGGCACCCAGCAAAAAGGGCGCATAGGCCAAATAGCTGTGACCGGTAATTGAGGCGGGGTCAGCTGTACACCAGTAAACATCCGTTGGGCGCAGGTCAAACACCCATTGCAGCGAAGTTGCACAATTGACCATATAGCCACCGTGGGCGTGGACAATCGGTTTTTCTTTGCCACCCGGCGCGTAGAACCAGAAAAGCGGGTCTTCGGCATCTACAAAAGCGGTCAGCGCATCGGGGGAGGCGGCCGGCAGCGCCATCAGATCGTGGTACCAAAAATCCCGCCCCGACACCATGCTCACCTCTTGTCCGGTGCGGCGCACACAAATGACCGATTGAATGGAGCCGACACGACTGCTGGCGACGTTGGCAACGGCCTTTAAATCAACAATTTTGCCATTATTCCAGGCACCGTCGCTGGTAATCAGCAGCTTGGCTTCGCTGTCTTGCAGGCAGTGGTGCAGCATGGCAGCAGAGCTGCTACTGGGAACCACCACATGCACCGCCCCAATTTTGGCGCAGGCCAGCATGGCAATAATCTGCTGGGGCACGCGCCCCATGAAGATGGCAACGCGGTCGCCGCTGCCAATGCCCATGGCCCGTAGGGTGCTGGCAAATTGGTTTACTTCGCGGTTAAGCTGTTGGTAGGTGTAAACATAGGTATCGCCGGGTTCACCTTCAAAAATAAGGGCGGCTTTGTTGCGAACGGCCGTTCGCATGTGCCGATCCAGCGCGTTGTGGACAATATTCACCTTTCCCCCCACAAACCAGCGATAAAACGGCGCATTGCTGTCATCCATCACCTGCGCCCACGGCCGGTACCATTCAAACTGCCGCGCCAGCCGCCCCCAAAACCCCGGCAAATCATTGGCTGCTTCCGCCACCGCCGCCGCATAATCGGGAAGATATGCGTTCGCCACTGCTTCTGGCGTGGGGTAAAACACCTCGCCCGCCAGTTCTTTTGTCTTAACCATCTACCTATCGATCTCCTCGTACAACCATAGGCCACCGCCAAGAAAGGCGTACAAACGGCCGTTAACACTCCCTTTGTTGCCAATATCCTGTTGGTTTTCTATGGGGTTCTTGTTAACAGTGGATGCTGGGAAAATCTCAAGACAGACACAGCCCAGCCACCCACTATGGTACCATACTTTCAGCCAGCGTCACAGTTTTTAAAATGAAAGCTGTTGCAGGCAGTATTGAGGAGATCACGTGGTGTGCAGCACGTTATCCTGCACACCACGCACTGATTACTGATCACCGCTTACCGACAACTAAACCTACGGGAACTGAATCTCAATCGCGTGGCACATATCCCGTGCCAGCCAGCCGGCCGACGTATCGGGCGCATGATTGACAATTTGCATGGGAATGGCCGGGCCACCATCGGCCGGGTAGAACGTTACCGTAATATGCACCGCTTCAAACGACAGGGCGATCCCGTTAAACCAACCCGAATCCTTGTCACCCGTGCGGGCAAACCAGGAGATCAAATCCTCGCCCGTGGTTTGGCGCATAATGTAGGTGCCTGCCTGCCGCGACCCCGTTAGCGAGTCACGCCCTGTTTCAAAGTTGAAGCGAGCGCAAGCCGTGCCGCCACTCCGCAACACTTGGGTGCTAGACACAGGCGTCACCGGATAGGTGGACACATAATGCTGGGCGGGCGCGGGCTGATAAACCGGAACTGCCTGAATGGTGCTGTTGCCCTGCTGCGCCGCATACACTTCCCCAGCGGGAATCTCCAATGTTTGTCCAGCATAGATCAAATTGGGGTTGGCAATATGGTTGGTATTGGCAATAGCATTAACCGAGGTGCCATACCGCCAGGCTAAAGCCGACAGCGTGTCACCATATTGCACGCGATAGGTGAGTGCCGAAGTGGCTATAGCAACAACAGCAAGCAGAGAAACGGCCGTTAAAACAGCAATCCAACGTGGTATCTTCATGGGTTTCCTCCATGTTAAAAAAATGGGGTAAAGGGCTTACTGGTACTCCCCTTCTACCAGGTTAATAAGCGAAAACTGCAACAAGCCCCACTATATCATGAAGAAACCGCAAAAAAGAGTGAACACCGGGTGAAATTTAGGAAATAGCTCCTACCTATAACGTAGGGAGTAGGGCGTAAGGGACAACACCCTACTCCCTACTCCCCACACCCTACGCCTTATTCGCCATCACCTCACCAAAACCAAGCAACGCTTTCACCCGTGCATCGCTGGGTGCTTCGGCATAAACCCGCAGCACCGGCTCCGTGCCAGAAGGACGAATGAGCAGCCAACTGCCGTCATCCAGATAATATTTCACGCCGTCGGTCGTTTGAATATCCTCGACGCGCACCCCCTCAATCTGGGCGGGGACCTCATCCAGCAGCATTTTGACCATCGCCGATTTGGCAACCGGCCGTTTGAGCTTCAAATCGGTGCGGGCATATTGTGCCGGGCCATATTTTTCCAGCAGATCGGCTACAACTTCATGCAGCGGCGCGCCCGCATCCGCCATCACTTCCAGCAGCAGCAGCCCCATCAGCACCCCATCCCCTTCGGGAATATGCCCTTTAATGCTAATACCACCCGATTCCTCCCCGCCCATTAGCACATCATCGCTCATCATCAGGTCAGCAATGTGGTTAAAGCCAACTGGCGTTTCAACAATCCCCAGCCCATGGGCAGCGGCAATGCGGTCTAACATGCGGGTGGTGGAAACAGTCCGCACCACTTTGCCCGTCCAGCCCCGCTTTTCCAGCAGATAGCGCAGCACCAGGGCAAAAATGCGGTGCGGGTCTACAAAGTTGCCGCGTGCATCCACTGCCCCAATCCGGTCAGCGTCACCATCGGTTGCCAGCCCTACGTCCCAATGCCCGGCCTGAATGGTGGACATGAGCAGCCCCAAATGTTTGGCAATGGGTT
>JAGQGA010000208.1 GCA_020432595.1 Anaerolineales bacterium
GTGCTGCCGACGCGGCTGGCTCGCCACAACACGGCGTTTATCAAAGGGGGGCGGCTCAATTTGCGGAACGCCCGCTTTGAGCGTGACCCGCTGCCCATTGATGGAGGGTGCGGCTGCTACACCTGCCAAACGTTTAGCCGCGCTTATTTGCGCCATTTGGTGAAGGCCAATGAAATTTTGGGCCACATTTTGCTGACCACCCACAACATCCACTTTTTGCTGGAGCTGATGCGGCAGATGCGGGAGGCGATTGCGGTGGGGCAATTACGGCCGTTTGCCGACGAGTTTTTGCAGCATTATCCACCCATTTCGGTGGTGACATAGTTTTGTGTTTACCGCAGAGGGCGCAAAGATCGCAGAGATTTCTTGTCTTTCTTTGTGCCCTCTGCGCCCTCTGCGGTTCAAATTCTTAAGTTTTTACCAAACCAAGGCATAAAGTAGTTCGAGGTTTTTTTATGAGTTTAATTGAAGCGATTATTATTGGCCTAATTCAAGGAGCGACGGAATTTTTACCTATTTCCAGCTCCGGCCACCTGATTTTAGTGCCGCATTTATTGAAGATGAATGAACCGACGCTGGACGTGATTGCGATTGTTCATTTGGGGACGTTGGTGGCGGTTTTGATTTACTTTTTGCGTGATATTTTGTCTATTGTGACGGCGGTGGTAGAGGGGTTGCTGTATAAACGGCCGTTTGAAGCCCCCGAAGCCCGTCTCGGTTGGTACGTCGTCGCCGGTTCCATCCCCGTCGCCATCGTTGGTCTCGCCCTGGCCGACTATTTTGAAAGCGTTCTGGCAACCCCGCTGGTCGCCTCCATCATGCTGCTCTTTACCGCCATTCTCCTCATCGTCGGTGAGCGATTGCTGACTGGCAAAAAAGGGTTGGCGCAAATGACCTGGGGGGATGCGATGTTTATCGGCTTGGCACAAATGCTGGCTCTCATGCCCGGCGTGTCCCGTAGCGGCAGCACCATTACCGCCGGGCTGATGCGCGGTTTAGACCGCACCTTGGCGGCTCGCTACAGCTTTTTGCTGGGCATTCCCCCCATTTTGGGCGCTGGGCTGCTGTCCATCATGGACATCATCAACGCCGACAACACCATGGCGCAGCTTCCCACCCTGGCCGCCGCCTTTTTTGCCGCCGCCATTTCCGGCTATGCCTGCATCCACTTCCTCCTTACCTGGCTGCGCCAGCGCAGCCTCTATCTCTTCGCCATCTACTGCGTTGCCTTTTCGCTGTTTAACCTGGCAGTGTTATGGTTTGGCCTCGTTTGAGTTTGTTTGTCGAGCGTAGGGCGTGGGGTGTGGGGTGTAAAACACGCCCTACGCCCTACACCTTACTCCCCACCCTCTTCCTCCTCCTCACCGCCTGCACCACCCAACCTGCTCCACCGCCCAACCTGCCCCCCATGCCGGCCGTTAGCAGCCTGCGAATTGGGGTTGCCAGCAGTGCCGTGGGGGTGGTCGGTTTGGTGACGGAGCCGTATGGGGAAGAACGGCCGTTTACCCACCTCCAATTCATCCCCGCCAACAGTGCTGCCCTCTGGCAAGGGCTGGCCGATGGCACCCTCGATGCCGCCCTGCTCCACGTCATCCCTGCCGACAACAACCGCTGGTTTAACCCGGTAGCCCTAGACGGGCTGGCGGTGGTGGTGAACCCGGTCAACCCGGTGCGGGAGCTATCGCTGGCGCAGGTGCAGGGGTTGTTTTCGGGGCAAGTTACCAATTGGCGGGACGTAGGCGGCGACGATGCGCCGGTGATGCTCATCAGCCGGGAGGTGGGGTCAGGGGCGCGGACGCTGCTGACGCAGCAGGTGCTGGGGGAGCGGCGGCTGGCGTTAAACGCGCAAATTGTGGCGGATCAGGCGGCGGTGCTGGCGGTGGTGGCGGGGGAAGAAACGGCCGTTGGCTATGCCATGATGGGCAGCGTGGGGGAGGAGGTGGTGAGGGTGGCGATAAACGGCCGTTTGCCAACCCCCAACGAAACCGGCACGCAAAACTACCCCCTCACCACTCCTCTCTACTTTGTCGCCCCCACGCCCGACGAACCTCAGGGCGAACTCCGCGCCTTCCTCGCCTGGCTTCAATCCCCGGCCGGGCAAGCCATTCTCTCGCAAAAATACGGCCGTGTGCGTTAAATAGTACCATCCCCAGCCAGTTCTATGATATGCTACTATAAAGCATTGGGAATTTGAGGGTCGGCAGACAATGTAGGGGCGTATTGCATACGCCCTTTCCCCCACACGCCAACCACCCCTTGAAACCCCAAACGGCCGTTATTGTTCACCCTAAAGGAGAGAAAAACATGCACCCTCTGACAGATCCACAATTGATTGAAGGCCTGGCACTATTTGAGCAAATGGTTCCCGGCGGCATTACCCTTGACGATATTCCTGCCACCCGCCAATTTTTAGCTGGTTTGAATGCGGCGATGGCCTCCCAAGTGCCAGACATACCCGGCGTAGCCACCAGTGACCATTATGCACCGGGGTCAGATGGCGCACCCGATGTCATGGTGCGCGTTTATCAGCCCGAAACCCGCCCCGACACCTTGCCCGCCCTCCTTTGGATTCACGGTGGCGGTTATGTTTTGGGTGATGTAGCTGGGGATGATCTCAAGGCCAAAGGGTTAACCCTGGCCTTGAATTGCGTGGTTGCCTCCGTTGAATATCGCCTAGCGCCTGAACACCCCTTCCCCGCTCCATTAGAAGATTGTTACGCCGCCCTCAAATGGCTGGCCGACAATGCCGACCAATTTGGGGTGAACAAAGCCCGCATTGCCATTGGTGGAGCCAGTGCCGGTGGCGGTTTGGCGGCCGGACTAGGGTTGCTGGCGCGGGATCGAGCCGAAGTGACGGTCTGTTACCAGCTTTTGATTTACCCCATGATTGACGACACAAATATTGCCCAAGCTGGCCCAGACGTGCCTGATGCTCCCCTGTGGACGCGAGCCAGCAATTTGCTGGGCTGGCGTGCCTATCTTAATCAGGAGCCGGGTAGTGAGGGAGTTTCCCCCTATGCCGCACCCACGCGGGCCGAGGATGTGAGTGGGTTGCCCCCCACCTATATTGGTGTCGGCACTCCCGATCTGTTCCGCGATGAGGACATTGCCTATGCCCAACGGCTGATGAAGGCTGGTGTGCCGACAGAACTCCACGTTTACGCCGATGGTTTCCACGGCTTTGACGGCTTTGCCGCAGGTTCAGATGCGGCTCAACGCTTCTCAGGGGAACAAATTCGCTTGTTAAGCCGGGCGTTGCACGGTTAATGCTATCAAATGTGACTGGCACTTCCGAAGTGCCGGTCACATGAACACAGAGTGTTTGAGAAGTTCAACTTCTGTTGAGAAGTTGAACTTCTTGCCGAAGCGATATGTCAACAACAGGATCATATGATCGTCATTCTCACCGTGACGATGCGGCCGAAATTCAGCGGCTGGCATCGCAAGCGCGTTCTGGCTGGGGCAAGGAAGCCCGTAAGCTGATTTGGTTTGGGCTGCGCGATGGGATGTCGCTGCTGGAACCGGGCAGTGGGCCGGGGTTTGTGACGGCACAACTGCTGGATTTGCTGCCAACCAGCACCATCACCTGCCTGGAAATAGATCCGGCCTTGTTGGCGCAGGCACAGCAGGAACTGCAAGACAAGGTGGGTGAGCGCGTTCGTTTTGTTGAAGGTTCGGTGCTGGAGACGGGGTTAGAGGCCAACCAGTTTGATTTTGTTTATGCTCGGCTGCTGCTACAGCATTTGTCTGACCCCGTTGGGGCGGTGCGGGAGATGTTTCGTGTCTTGAAGCCAGGCGGCAAACTGGTCATTTATGATGTGGATGATGACCTGTTTGGCTTTTTTGACCCCCCGATTCCCGAATTTGCTCCGGTGCTGGCACGGTTTGGGGAGGCGCAGGCGGTGCGAGGGGGAGATCGGCGGATTGGGCGGCGGCTGTGGCGGATGCTGCGGGCGGTGGGGTTTGACAATCTAGGCTTGGAGGTTTTGGCGTCTCATAGTGATGAGGCGAGCCTTGAATCATTTATGCAGCATCTTGACCCGGATCGTTTGGCGTGGTTGGTGAATGGAGGGTGGTTAGCGCAGGCGGAACTAGATGCCTTTGCCGTTGCCCGGCAAAAATTTATGGAGTCGGCAGAGGCGTATACGCTGTGGATGATGGTGATGGTGTGTGGGGAGAAGCCTGAATGAATGTATCTGATCTGTTTGCCGAAGAACCTTGGCAATGGGGCTTGCGAGGCGATCCCTGGCTTTGGGAGGAAATGCGAACTCATTTTCGCAATACGCCTCTGCCGGCAACTGCGGCAGAACTGCGCGGGCTGCTGGAAAAAGCGTATGAAGCGCTTACCGAGCATTCGTTGAGCGATGAGCAACCGTTTTGCATCGAGCGATTTAAGCACGGCGGCATGTCAAGCGGCTTTGTTAGCCCCCGGTTTTGGGTGGAAACGGCCGTTCCTTTGTTGTTGGGGCGGTGGGAAACAGCTACTCAGTCATGTGAATAAATATGATCCAGAAACTCAACAAAATCATATGCACGAATCATAGCCACATGCTCGTAGCTGTTCAGCGTCAACAAATCTGAATCACCGGTGACGATATAATTCGCGTTCCCTTCAATCGCACAGGCAATAAATTTGTCATCTTTGGGGTCACGGCAAATACCTGAGAGATACAGCTCGCCTGGTACAAATTCTGTATCAGCTTCCAACAATTCCAAGAGCGCAGAGGGATCTGTGCGTAAGTATTGCCGTAAACGTGGTCTGTTTACAACATTACGCACTTCTGCCAGAATAAGCGGTGAGATCAGATAGACAAAGTGCCCTTTTTCCCAATGAGCCACCAAACGCGACATGGTCTCACCTTGGGTGAGCAAATAGCTGATAATCAGATTGGTGTCAATAACGGCGCGAACCATAGGTTAATCAGGTGTATCGGTTTGTTCAGCAAAAATTTCTGATCTTATAGCGTCAATGAGAGCCAGAGCCTCAGCTTCGGTGAGATTGTTCACTGCTGCATTGGCGGCAGCGGCTTGTTGTAAGTGGTCAAAGCGTGTGGCGCGGGCTTGCTTGTATTGCCAATACGCCTGATATTCATCATAGGAAAGAATGGCTGCCATGGGCTTGCCGTATGTTTCCACAATGATTGGTTCGCCACGGGTGCGAGTCCAGTCAATAATTTCCCGCGTGTTTTTTTGTAGCTCGGTAGAAGTAACGATCTTTGACATATTGTTTTCCATAAATCATATAAGTTATATAACAAGCATAATTTACCATGTTTATACTTGTTTGGCAATGGCGTAGTCAGCCTAGTGAATGGTTGCCTCGGTTGGGAAATTGTTTGATAATGCCCAGGCAAGTAAATTCAAAAGCAGGGGTTGTTGAAAATGGCTGATAAATCGTTAGATAAGGGCGGCGCGGTGCTGGACGACACTATTTATGACCATAAGTGGGGGTACACCGACACCCGTTTTGTTATTCAGGCAGATCGGTCGGTGCGGGTGACGGGGAGTCGGTATGCGCTGTCGGGCACGGAAATGCCGGATCTGCTGGATTTTGTTGAGGACACGCTGGAGATGAAGCTGGACTTTGACAATATCAAGCAAGAGGTAGCGGAGAAACCGGTGCCGGCCGTCAACAAAAATGAGCCATTTTGCGCGGCAGTGGCGGCGGCGTTCCCCGAATCGCGCTACTCATTTGACCCCCGCGACCGTTTAATCCACAGCCACGGCCAGACGACGATGGAGGAGGTGTATCGGGTGCTTTACGGCCGTTTATCCCGCGTCGCCGATATGGTTTTCTATCTCGAAGGGGAGGAAGATGCCGCCAAACTCATCCAGCTTGCTGCCGAACACAACGTCTGCCTCGTTCCCTATGGCGGCGGCACCAGCGTCAGTTGCGCCCTGGTGCTGCCCGCGCACGAAACGCGCATGATTGTGGTGGTAGACACCCGCCGCATGAACAAAGTCGTTTGGATTGACGAAGAGAATATGCTCGCCTGCGTCCAAGCCGGAATTACCGGGTCGCAGTTGGAGGCAGAACTGGGGGAGCAGGGGTTTGTGGCCGGGCATGAGCCCGACAGCATGGAGCTTTCGACGCTGGGGGGGTGGATTGCCACCAATGCCAGCGGCATGAAAAAGAACCGCTACGGTAACATTGAGCAAATTGTGCAGAACGTGACAATGGTCACGCCGACGGGGGTGATTGAACATTTGGACACGGTGCCGCGCAGTTCGATTGGGATGCAGCCAAAGCAGCTTTTGTTTGGCAGCGAGGGGAATTTGGGGCTAATCACCAAGGCGGTGATTCGGATCCACAAGAAGCCAGAAGTGACTAAATTTGGCTCGATTGTTTTCCCGACTTTCAAGCATGGGGTGGATTTTCTCTATGCGCTGACGCAAACGGGGGTGCTGCCGGCCAGCATTCGGCTGCTCGACAACATCCAATTTCGTTTTGGCTCGGCACTGAAGCCGCGCCCGACCAAGAGTGAGGAACTAATGGGCAAGGTACAAAAGTTTGCTTTGCTCAAGGTGAAGGGGTTTGACCCATATGAACTGGCGGCGGCGACGGTGGTGATGGAGGGGGCAAAGCATGAGGTGGCGTACCAGAATAAGGTGATTTTTGACTTGGCAAAGCGGTTTGGCGGGATTGCGGGTGGGGAAGGAAACGGCCGTCGCGGTTATATGCTCACTTATGCCATTGCTTATATTCGTGACTTTTTGGCCGACTACCACATTATTGGCGAGACGTATGAGACGACGGTGCCGTGGAGCAAGGTGCATCAGGTGATTGACGCGGTGGACAAGCGGGCACGGGAACTGCATGAGGCGCACCAGCTTCCCGGCCGACCGTACATGTCCCCTCGCGTCACCCAACTTTACCACACTGGGGTCTGCATTTACTTCACCCACGGCTTTTCGGTGCAAGGGGTGTCAGAGCCGGACAAGCTGTTTGGCGAGATTGAGCGGGAGCTGCGGCGGACGATTTTGGACGCGGGCGGGTCGCTGTCGCACCATCACGGCATTGGCAAGCTGCGGCAGGAGTTTATGCCTCGCGCCTTGTCTCCGGCCAGCATTGAGCTGTTGCGGAGCGTGAAGGCGGCCAATGACCCGCAGAATATTTTTGGCGTGGGAAATAATGTGTTTGCGGGGGAGTAGGGTTTGGGTTTAATTTTGTAGGGCGTTAACGGCCGTTACCAAATGGTTCACCCGCTCAGCCAGACGGTGGACGATTAGCTGATGGAGAGTCGAGGCAATATCAGAATCATTTGCTTCCATTTGCTTGAGGGTGTCCAGGGAGAGGCGGTAAACGATGCTGGGTTCGTCGGCGACAACGGCGGCTGAACGCTGCTGCCCCAAATAGAAGCCAATTTCCCCCACAACGTGACCGCCACGCATCGTTTGCAGGCGAATGGGTTCCTGATTAGGGCGTTCTAACTGGGCTGTGACCTGCCCCGATTCAATGAAGTACAGCGCATCTGGGGCATCCCCTTGTTTGATGAGGTAATGGCCTGGGGGGACTTCCTGACGTTCCAGGTAATTGACAAGCTCCTTGACCTTACCGTTGTTGGTCAAAAGCATCTGTAACCGTTGCCCCAACTCCTGCGTCGTGTTGGGGGTTGTATCGAATGTTTGCAGCAATTGCTGTTCGCACCATTCCAGGGCGCGATCCAGGTCGGGGGCGATGTGGATATGGGAGCTGGCGCCAAAATCCCCTTTTTGTAGCTGCTGCTGAATGGTGGGTGACATTTCGGCCAGTACGAGAGTAATATCTTTGGCCTCGGCCAGTTGTTTGAGCTTGCTGAAGCTGAGGCTGGCGGTGGAGTCTATGGCGGTGACGCGGCGAAAGTCGAGGATGATGTATTGTGGCGTGAGGTGGCTGGGGTTGTCAATGCGGCTGCGGATGGTGTTGAGGAGGTTGTCGGCGGTGCCAAAAAAGATAAACCCCTGTAGCCGCAGGATGTAGAGTTGGTCGCCATGCTGGTCGAGCAACTGCTGTTGGTGCGGGGGGCGAGTGACGCGGCTGTGCAGGGTCGTGCCGGAGAGTTCGTGCCGCACAATGTCTATGCGGCTGTAGTTGATGACGAAGAGAATAACGGCCGTTATGATCCCCACCCCCACCGCTTCTAAAAAGCCGATAAAGGCTGTGACCAACAAAATCAGGATAATCACAAAGTAGTCCAGCCTGGGCAGCTTAAACCAGGCATTATAAACCCAATCTTTGAGAAAGGAGAGACCCAAGTAGAGCAGAAGCCCGCCTAAAATGACCTTGGGGAAGAGGGAGAGGGCCGATGCGCCGAAGAGGAGGGCGATGAGGCAAATGAGGGTGGTGATGAGGCCAGCTAAACGGCCGTTTGCCCCCAACTTATGGTTGATAGAGGAAGCCACCAGCGTATGATACCCGGCCACCCCGCCTGCCAGGCCTGCAAGACAATTCGCAACACCCGTTACTTCCAATCCATGGTTCAAA
>JAGQGA010000209.1 GCA_020432595.1 Anaerolineales bacterium
TGGAAGTGCCGTTTGATTTGAGCCAGGTGATGTTTATTACGACCTCGAATCAGTTGAGTACGATTCCCATGCCGCTGTTGGATCGGATGGAAACGATTACCATGCCGGGCTACATTGAAGATGAGAAGCTGGCGATTGCCCAGAATTATTTGCTGCGGAAGCAGCTTGAGGGGCATGGTACCGGTGACGTAGCGGTGACAATTGAAGAAACGGCACTGCGGAAGCTGATTCGCAACTACACGCGAGAGGCGGGTGTGCGCCAGCTTGAGCGCAACATTGGCACGCTGGTGCGGAAGATTGCGGTGCGGGTTGCCAGCGGCGAAGCTGGTCCGTTTGCGCTGACCGAGGCGGATGTGGTGGAACACATGGGGCCAGAGAAGTTTACCTTTGGCGTAGCCGAGGAAGCGGATGAGATTGGCCTGGTGACGGGGTTGGCGGTCAACAGCTTTGGCGGCAACATTTTGCCGATTGAGGTAAGCCTGAGCGAAGGTAACGGCAAGATTACGCTAACGGGGTCGCTGGGCGACGTGATGCGCGAATCGGCGCAGGCGGCGTTGACCTATGCGCGGTCGAATGCGCGGTTGCTAGGGCTAACGCCGACGGTGTTTGACAAGATGAACATTCACGTCCATGTACCGGATGGGGCTACGCCCAAGGATGGGCCGAGCGCGGGGATTAGCATGGCGACGGCGATTATTTCGGCGTTTACGCGCCGGCCGGTACGGCGGGATGTGGCGATGACGGGTGAGGTGACGCTGCGCGGCAAGGTGCTGGCAATTGGCGGCCTCAAATCAAAGACGATTGCGGCGCACCGAGCGGGCATTACGACGGTGATTATGCCGAAAGACAACGCCAAAGATATTCCCGACCTGCCGGAACGGGTGCGCCAGGATTTGACGCTGATCCCGGTGGGGCATCTGGATGAGGTGCTCAAGGTGGCACTGCTGGAAGGTATAGAGCCACCCATATCGGTGCCGGAGGATGGCGACAGGGAACGGGAACGGCTGCTGCCGCTGCCTTCGGGGAATGGGGGTCAGGAACGGCCGTTGCACGCCTCGTCCCAGTAAGCAGGAATCGGTAAACGGGTAATCAGTAGAAGCCGTGCAGATTCGTAAGGGTTTGCACGGCTTTTGTATTATTGTGGGAGAATGGTTTGTGCTTAGTCTCTAATGCTGTCTGCTGCACAACGTGCGTCGTCTCCTTGCAGACTTGAATGATCCCGATTGACCTTTAGTCTTTATTGTAGGTACAATGTGGCATCTTAGTTGAGAAAAGCGAACGGCTACTATGTCAAGAAGGGATATTTTTCATCAGTCTGTACGTCACGCTCTTGAGAAAGATGGCTGGGTTGTAACAGATGATCCGTTAAAAATTGATTGGGGTGGTGCGACCATAAAAATTGACTTAGGTGCAGAGAGGCTTCTGGCTGCTGAACGAGGGGGTGAAAAAATTGCTGTAGAGATTAAAAGTTTTGCTGGCAGTTCACCTATTTCAGAATTTCATACAGCTTTGGGTCAATTCATCGGGTATCGCAGGGTATTGCGGGATGAAGCACCGGGCCGAAAACTGTTTCTTGGTGTTCCAATTGATGCTTACGAGGAATTTCTGGCGACAACGTATGCTCAAGCTCTGATTGAAGAGCAAGATGTTTCTCTTATTGTGTATCATCCCTTTCATGAGGTAATTGTGAAATGGCAGAAATAGCGACTTATCAAAGATATATTCAAGAAATCTTGCATAGTTTTATTGCGACTGAAGATGATGAGAGGCTAACACTTGTTTGTGATACAACCCGAAACCATTATCAATTGCTGTCAATCGGTTGGGAAGATGAACTAAAACGTATTCTGAACATCATTGCTCATGTTGATATTATTGATGGGAAGATATGGATTCAGCGTGACTTTACGGAGCCTAGCATTAGCGAACATTTACTTGAATTGGGTGTGCCTCCATCGGACATTGTGCTTGGTTTCCAGCCGCCGTATAAACGGGTCTATTCTGATTTTGCAGTTTGTTAAGGGTGCAGAGCTTGCGGCCGAGGCGAAGCACGGCTAATGGGGGCGTTGGGTTAAGGGAAGTAGTGTAGGGGGAAAGCGGCCATCCCACGCCTGGTCTCGGTAAACAGTAAACGGTAAACAGTAATCAGTGAGAGCTGGTGGGTTGAAAAACTTGCCAGCTCTTTTTGTTGTGCTGTGGAGCAGTGGCAGGTGTTGGCAATGCTGGTGAAGGCGGAGGATGAACATGCCATTGACAACGCGGCCTTTACGGGGCTATTCTATGCCAACTCTGGCCGTCTAGGCAGCACGACGGCGTTGAGCTATGGCTGTCAGTGACAGGGTAAGACGAGCTGACATTGGCGGGAACACTGGTGCTGGATTTGGTAGGTGGCGCGATTCTTGCCGTTTAGGGCGCATCGCTGTGAGCGAGCAGTAGTCGAATCCGATGGTGAGTGACCGAGGGTTTACTGGGTACAAACATAACGATTTACATGAATATACAGGATATTAACGATGCCTAGAAAAAAATTTGTGCCGGGCAATTTTATCATGGTTACACTATCAGATGGCTCCTATGGATATGGAAGATTACGAGAGTTTCCTATCGCTTCCTTTTATGATTATAGAACCGAGGAACCTGAGATAGACCTAGATAAAATCGCGTCAACCCCTATTCTCTTTACGGTAGCGGTTCATAAATCTGTGCTTACCAAGTGGAAAATTATTGGTAACCAACCATTAGATGAGAAAATGAGGCAACCTGTTTGGCAATTTCGGCAAGCTATAGGTAATTTTAGAAAGTGTGAAGTTTTTGATTTAGATGGTAATGTGATACCTGTCACACCCAAAGAATGCGAGGGGCTAGAAAGAGCGGGTGTCTGGGAAGCAAAACATGTTGAAGATAGACTTTTGAACACATTTATGGACAAACCAGATCCTAATGTAGAACATATGAAGGTGCGCTATCAAGATCCATAGTGCTGACCTCGTATAGTTCAGATGAAAATGGACACGGTCTTCATTTAGAAAGAGGATAAGCTCATTCTACAACCAGAAGAAAGCGAAAAATAAAGACCAATAACCGTAAACGCAAATAATTTCAAGCAAGCGAGAAAGTGTCTGTTTTCCGACAACATTTGATTGAAAAGGCAGATTTTCAACTACAGATACACACAGATAAACACAAATAAAAATCTGTGTGCATCCGTGTTTATCTGTGGTTTTGTGAGGTGGAGGGGGGAAACGGCCGTTTCCTCCCCTCCATTTCACCCCGGCACCACAATCAACTCCGGCGTGGGGTCGGTGAGGAGGCGGTAGCCGGTGTCGGTGACGACAACGAGGTCTTCGATGTGGTAGCCTTTTTTTTTTCGCCGCGCACGGGGTCGGCGAGGAAGGGTTCGATGTTGAGCACCATGCCGGGCTGGATGAGGGTGGTTTCGCCGGGGTGGATGAGGGGGTGTTCGTGGAGGCCGATGCCCATGCTGTGGCCGATGTGGGGCATACTGAACGGAATATTTTGTTCGGCGTAGCTGGCGGCACAAACGTGATAGAGGTCGCTGATCGGGATGCCGGGGCGGACTGCTTCAATGGTTTCCATTTGGGCGTTGTAGAGCTTGCGGTAATTGTCGGCTTGCTGGGGGGCGGGGGCGGTAACAACGGCCGTTCTTGCCATGTCGGATAAATAATGCGAAGGCCAGCGGCCGCCCACATCCAGCCGGATGAGGTCGCCGGGCTGGAGGATGCGGCTGCTCGGTTCGCCGTGGACGAGCAGGGTATTGGGGCCAGAGGTGAAGACATTGAACATCGGGTAGAGGCTGTGGCCCATCATTTCCGTCATCATGGCGGTGAAAACGGTGCGTTCGCTGCTGCCAGGGGCGGCGTGGGTGAGGGCATTGGTGATGGCGCGGAGGGTGAGACGGCCGGCCGTTTCGATGGCTTCCACCTCTTCCGGCTCCTTGATCATCATGATTTCGGCTATTGAGGTGTCCCAACTGGAAAACGTGCAGAAGGGGAGCGCGTCGCGCAGCAGTTGGGCGCTGGCGGCGGGGAGGGTATGGGTTTCGATGCCAACGCGGGCGTGGGTGAGGTTGTGCTGGTGGAGGAGGCGGGAAACGGCCGTTGCTGGCTCCTCCTTAAACTCGACATACGTTTGCAAATCCTCAATCCAACTGTCTTCCCGCGCCATTTTTTCCTCAATGTTGCAAACCAGATAGCTGGCGTGGCCGCCACCGGTGACAAGCACATACGCTTCGCGCTTGGGGATGACGGTTTGGGTGAGCAGATAGCAGCCGGAAAGATAGGTGGTGGCGGCAGGCGACATAATCAGGACGGCATCCAAGCCGTCGGCAAGCAATTTTTGCTGAACTTTGGCTAAACGAGGGTGGGGAGTTGACATAAAATATTTTGCCTAAAGTCTGTTACGCAACAACTGGTATACGGCATCAAGCTGCGGCAAGAGGGCATACCGTTGCGCTAATTTATCTAACTCTTCAATTGCTTCTTCAATATCCTTTGCGGCATAGGTCACATGGAGACCTTGCTCAAAGGCGGGTACAGCATCATCAAATTTTTTCTGAACAAGGAAAGCCATGGCCAGCCAAAAGTGAAAACTATTCAGTTGTGGACGTAAGGCTACCGCTTGTCTAAATTGGGCTTCAGCTTCTTGCGGCTGTTTCTGCCATAAGGCAATGCGACCACGATGGAGAAAAGCAAATGGGTGCCCTGGCTGCATCTGTTCCGCCACAGCTAATACCTGTTGTGCCGTTTCATACTGTTCTAATTCAATATAAGCGTCAACCTGATTGCGATACCACATGGCCAGGGGAAAAAGTTGAATTGCCCGCTGATAGGCATCAATGGCGGCTTGATACTGTTTTTCTTGCCCATACAAATTGCCGATGCTGTTAAAACAGCCTGCTTCATTACTTTTAAGTCCCAAAAGACGAAAGCGTTCAGCCGCTTCTTGTAATGTTTGCACCGCCAGATCAACTACCTTTTGTGCTCCATAAAGGTCGCCCAAGGCCTGGATGCAGTTGGCCTCCCCCAGCCGGTCACCGATTTCGCGGTAGAGGGGGAGGGCGGCTTGGTACTGCCCCCGCGCCAGTTCGTATTCGTCCAGCCTGAGGTGGACATCGCCCAAGGCCTTGATGCAGTTGGCAGATAACCAGGGATCTATATCTGGGTTGATCTCGATTTTGTAAAGCTTTTCTCTGGCGGCATGATTACGTGAATAAAGTTTATCTAAATGAGCTTCCCAAAAAAGTGCCCAGCCTTGGTTGCGTATGGCCATGCGACCTGCATCAACATGTTCACGAGCCAAACGAGCCATTAGCTCAACTTTGTCATAGGCAAAATTTGGGGAGTTTTGCCAAGTCCAGCCATTATACTGTAGCTGTTGCGCCCCTTCGTCAGGGTTGACAATTTGCAAATGATAGATCCATTCCACTCGCCAAGCCGTATCTTCCTGATCCTGTGTAGCACAATAAATAGCGGCATAGCGGCTCAACTGCTGATACTGTTCAGGATCATCGCGCCACAGCCGCGTTAGCAGCAGCGACCGCGTTCGCTCATGCACGTTATAACCCCGACCAGGTAGTGGCTCAACAAAGCTTAAGTCACACAGCGTTTGAAAATCGGCTGTAGATAGCGGAGTATCTCCCAACAAAGCATTCAAAAAAGCCTGGTCAAACCAATGCGGAATGGCTGCTGCCCATGCCGCTGCCCGTATCGTAGGCGGCAAATTATCCAGGCTCAATGACAGCACAAGCCATTCCCGTTCTTCATCACTGTCAGCCGCCAGCAGCCGCGCCAGAATATCCTCGCTCATGCCCACGTCTCCTGCTGCGGCAAATTTTCAATGATCTGCATAATGGCGTTGGGTCGCCCCTTTAGCGCATGACAAATGCCCGCCAGCCACGAATGGGGGTCGGGTGCCGGAATGATGCGGTTCATGGCGGCTACAACAGGCAGCCAATGTGCTGCTTCATGGACACCATATAAATCTTGTGCCTGGCAGCAGAAACCCCATTCAATGTTGTGGGCATCTGGTACTTGCTGCCCGGCCACCAGCACCCGCACCTGCAGCGTTTGCGCCACTCGTGACAGAAACGGGCCATCAAGCCATTGCTGCACCTCAGTGTGCGCGTCTTCATAGGTATCCATCACAATGAGCAATGGCTGCGACAATGCCCTGAGATCATGAAAAAAGGCATCGGTTAATGCCGCCTGCCGCAGTTGGCGGTCGGCAGGGCTTTCGGCGTGCAAGGCAACCGAAATGTGGTTCTGTCCTACCATCCAGTTCTTTTCAATATTGATAGTGGGAGCTTCTTGAAAAGCGGCAACTCGCGCCATAAAGTTGGCTAAATGCGGCCAGCCAATATATCCACCCAAACGATAAAAAATCTCAGCTATACTGACAGAAGCATAGCGTAATTGGATAGAGACACAATGTATTTCGTCGGCTTTTCGTTTTGCTTCGGTGACACAGGCATTGAGCAAGGCGGTCTTGCCCACACCACTTTCTCCTCTAAACAGCAAAACCGACTGACGGCAGTCATCAGCTAGTAAGGTACGGAATAAAGCAAGATGCTCTCCATAATTGGCAAGCACGGTCGTCATTGTGATCACCCTATTTTTTCTTGCGCTGCTTCGCTTTCTCTACGGTAATCTCTTGTTCCTCGCCTAGCTGGCGATTGTCGCTCACATTGGCACTCTTACCGCTGGTACGAATTTTATTCCCCCGGCCAATTTGCCAGTTGCCACTGACATTCACGTCAGATGCTTTTGCAGATGAGGTAGTCGGCATATTTTTCGCGCCTGGCTTCTGGCTGCTGTGGGTTTGCAATTCCGCTTCCATACCCTCTTTATTAGCCTTAATAAAAAAGCGACTCAATGATGATCGGAACAACCACAACACAATAATTATCGCTACTACGATAATCAACACAATTAACACGGTATCACTCACGGGAACCTCCAAAAATACTGTCACAATAACTTTTTGCCAGATAATTTAAAATTAGCATGAAGTAAACCAATAGGCAAGCACTAAACGGCGGCGAAAGGTTGACATAAGGTTTTTCGAGGCTGAGAGACGAAGAGACTGCTACCTCGTAATCTCGTAATCTCTCAGTCTCTTAGTCTCTTGATTTAAACAAGCACAGCTGCCCCCCCGCGCCGGGTATCACCAGTGCCGACCAAACGGCCGTTTTCCTCCCTTGCCACACTGTGCGCCCCGCCAAAATAGATGCTGCGCGTGTTCCAGCGGTTGATGGGGTAGCCGATGTTGGCAAGCTGGTAGACGGCCACTTCGTCAAAACCGGCTTCGCACTGCAGCACGCCGTAATTGTCTACGTGGACGCGGGGGGCGTTAACGGCCGTTTCCAGCGGCATGGCAAAATCGAGCAGGTTGCTAATCGTCTGCAAAATGGCGCTGCGAATGCGGATGCTGCCGCCGCTGCCAACCACGAGGCGAGGCGAGCCGTCTTTGAGGATGACGGTGGGGGTCATCATGGTCGGGATGCGGCGGCCAGGGGGGCGAACGTGGAACCCCTGTGGGTGCAAATCGGCTTCGCCCAAAATGTTGTTGGGGATAAAGCCGGTACCGGGGACGACATAACCGGCCGATTCCCCCGCCGTGTGGGTCAGGCTGACCATTAGCCCATCGCCATCAATGACGCTGAGGTGGGTGGTGTTGCTGGGGCCAGGCGGTTCGCTGGCGGGCGGGGCTGGCCTGTTTTGGCGGATGTTGGCCTCAATTTCGGCCTGGTATTGGTCAATGTGGCTGTCGGCGAGGAAGGTGGAAACGGCCGTTTCCCACTCTGCCTGCGTACCACATGCTTCAATGGCATCGTCCCAACTGGGGCGAGCGCGGCTGGTGGCGGTCATCAGTTCGTAGAGAATTTGCAGGTGGGGGGTGGAGCCGTGGCGATGTTGGCTGACGTGGAAGCGATCCATCAGCTTGAGGGTAAAGGCCGTTAGCACACCGCCGGTGGAGCTGGGAGGCGGCAGCAAAATTTCGTACCCCTGGTAGGGGATTCGCAGCGGCGGCACTTGGATGACCTGGTAGCTGGCGAGATCGGTGGGAGTGAGCAGCCCGCCGTTGGCTCGCTGGTCGCGCAAAATGGCTTGGGCTAAACGGCCGTTTCGGATCAACCCCTCTCCTTCCTCGGCAAGCTGCGCCAGCGTGTCGGCCAGATGGGGGATGAAGACGGTTTCGTGGGGTTGGATTAAACGGCCGTTTTGCTGAAAAATCCCCCGCATTTCCGCCGTGTGGGTGTAGAGCGGCGACAGCAGTTCGCACGTTTGCGCCTGAAATGGTTCCAGCGGCGTGCCTTCACGCGCCAGCCGCAGGGCGGGCTGGAGCAGGGTGGGCAGGGGTAAACGGCCGTAATCGGCGGCCATTTGGCACAGGCCAAAAAAGTTGCCCGGCACGGCAAATGAGGCGCGACCAAG
>JAGQGA010000020.1:0-12090 GCA_020432595.1 Anaerolineales bacterium
GGGAACCCGTTAGCATGCTTTTATTCTTACTCCTACTTTTTTATTCTCTCCCTACCAACATCACAGATTGCAGATATGTAACAAGTACCAATACAAATACCCGCTTGTTGATCTTGAACATTTAAAGCAAAGAGGCCTTTGAATAGAAAGAAGCTCCCCACCATGCAATAGTGGGGAGATTCGTTGCTAAACAACTATCTTGTTCAGCACCCAAATGTTTTTATAACAGATTGGATTACGACCATAACAATCTTTTTGCTTGATTTTGCGAAGCCCCTGTTGTCGATTGCGGTAGACTGTGATGATGTGGGATCCATCTCGACTAAGCACAACGACGGTGCCTTCAAGGCGTTCGAATTTCTTCTCAAACTCCCTGGATTTTTGAATATCTCGGCTGCCCAAAAAAACAAAAATTGCGCCACCGCGATGAAACCATTGCCCGTTTTCCAAGACAAACTCAATATTATTTTTCGATACATTTCGCTGAGCCATACGGAGTTTGGCATGTTTCGAATGTTCGTATGATTGTTCATTGCCCGGGTCATTATGGTAACGATACCTTTTTGCCATTTTTAATCTCCTTATATTTGGTTTCCTCTACATTGTCTTTCTCTATCCGAGCTTGCGTCGGCCCATCTGTTTACTGTCATGCCGTGACGGCCTTCACCTATGCCCCAACCAAATCTTTAGCTTCATTCCGTGGGTTGCTGTCGAACTGCAAGAGCACACCAAATTTGCATAGGTGGTAATTTCGTTTTGGTTTCAAGAAAGTTGATCCTATATTCCTTTGGCGGAAAGCCCATCCGGTTCAATGTAAGATGTATCAGATCCTGCATGTTGGTATGCAGGTCACTTGGGTTGCCTTTGTAACCGACAATAGCTTCAACTTTGGCTTTAGTGGTTAGCTGGAAGGCTGGATTGATTTCATGCAAAATATGGTCGGCCCACTGGTAAGCGGCCGTATCACTTGCAAATACTAAAAATGTGTCACAGACCAACACGGCTGCATCCAACTGAAGCTGAGTTGCCTGATTGATTGGTTGAACGACTGATGGTTTATTATTGTGCCAAGAAAACATCTTCATATCCTTCCTTTGCTGTACATTTTTCGCCTGTTATTCCAGCCAATCAAGCCATTAAGCTGTGCGCTTGTTGCCTGATGGTCACCAAGCGGGCAGTAGGCAAACCGATCCACGGGCGGAGCCGCCAAAGACGAGAAAAAAAAGTGGGCTGTCGTCCATCGGGCTGGGTTAGCTCAAAAACTGTAAGTGGCTGGCTTAAACCTTTTAGCCGATAATTACCCAATCTCTCAAGCGAAGAACCCGACGGTACACACATTGCTCTGGCCGCAGTCGCCGTTAGTAGTATTTGTTCACCATGTCCGGCAGCCAGAAGCCTTGTCGTTTGGTTAATAGTGGCGCCAAAGTAATCGCCGTTCCTGTGTTGGGCTTGACCTGCGTGGATGGCATACCGCACCCGGAGTTTGCCAATATTGCCCCAATCGTGGGCTCGCAGTTGGCGTTGGACATGAAGCGCAAATTCCAATGGATTACCGGAAGGGAAAACGGCAAATATGCCGTCGCCAGTATGTTTAATGATTTGCCCACCCCAAAGTCCAATCTCGTTCTCCAGAATTGCATCATGCTGCTGTAATGCTTCACCCATAGCCTCACCATATTTTTCCCATAATCTGGTAGATCCTTCGATATCGGTAAAAAGAAATAGCATCTTATTGCCTCCTTCTTCGGTTGTGTTCCAATCTTCTTGCCCTCAGAAGGATGGCATAGGGTTTTGCCTCTCATTCTTTTGCTAAATCCTAAGCGGCCCAACTATCCTTCACTTAGGTGATAGGGGTTTGAGTTTTTTCTGGGGGGATATCTTTCAGATCGCCTATAAACCGCCGGAGGTTTTGGGTTAGGCAGACAAAACGGTGGCGGCTGTAATGCGTCAGTATGCCGCAGGACTGCGCTGCCTGAGGCAGCATGTTGTTGATGTCCTTTTCATCACCCGGATCAAAGCAAGCGTGGCCCTGCTTATTTCCAGCGGTTTCCAGGTTACATTGCTAAACAAATCTTCGTGATTGGCCAGGGAGGCGACACTCACCTGGGCTTGATGTATGCCGTGGTCGGGATGGGCATCGGTATCAGCCCCATTATTGCCGCCATTTTCCCGGTGCCGTTGTGGGTCAGGCGCTAGATACCCATCTAGGGATTGCTAGGAGCTTGCGTAGGATGGCTGCCTTAACCCTGATTCTTGAGATACTGTGGTTTTGGCGTTTGACGAAGACAAAATGCTTGAGGAGAAATAGATTGCCAGGCGCCACTGGCATAGCGCCTGGCAATAAAATTGCTCGGGTTCTAGAGAACCAGAGCGAGGCTCAAGCGACTGGAGTTGAGCCTTTTCACAAACTTGGGATCTACCCAAGGATGTTAAAGTAAACCTGCTTTGTCAGAAACATTGCGCCATGTGTTACAATGTTGCCGATGTCTCTATTCAGTAGATCTACTATGAATAAGGTAAATCTACATCTGACATTGCCATGTAGTTCTTGTTTGCTTGTGTATAGGGGATTAAGTTGTTCAAGCGAAAAATCAGTCGGTATTCCTGGCATGCATGTGATGAAAAATGACAATGTGTGGCAAACGGCCATAACTCACATGACAGTTTGGCTGCGCGACCAATTTCCTGAAGAGGATCTCTTGGAAATGCAGGTCGGCCGTTTCGTGGCGAGTTTTGCCGAAAATCTTGATCGATTTTTGACACAATATCCGCTGGAATCTACGTTGTCCCGGTCAGAACTTGCTCTACTTCTGGTCATCAGCTTCCTTTACCCAGAGGAAGAAACGGTACCTAGAGAACAGTTAGCGCAGCAACTTTTTAGCCTGGCCCCTGACGGGAAGGAGACTGTTGACAACGCCTGTTTGGATTTGGCCATAGCGTTTGGTTGTGGTTGGCGACCAGAAGGTGCCATAGTCAGTGAGATTAAGGCTGGACGCTGGCATCGCGCCATAGTGGCCCTCCGCATTATGGTCGAAGGCTCTCTGCATCAAACCTTTAAGCTCATTACCCCGCTACTCCCCCAACAGTATTCGATATTTTCTGGCTCCATGAAAGAGTGGGGGCGCTTTTACAGCAATATCATCACCTTGGAACTGGCTAACAATCGGTGTCGCTGTGGCAAACACAAGCAAAGCTGCAAGAGCAAAGGGGATGCCTATGCTTGTGGGCAGTCCTGCTGCCGTGAGGAACATCAAATATCGAGTTGGAGCCCAGCGGTTTGTTCCTTGCAGGCATTTATTGCCCACAGCATACGGGGGAATGCTGGCAGCCAGTTGAAAACAGGCGCATTAATCACCAGCATGCTCTATCCTCTATTAAACGAAGACAGTGGATTCACGATAGATTCTGTCGAGTTTAAGGTGTGTGGCTGTTGCAGTAATCCGACTGTTCTTGAAGCCCTTGCCCAGCACAAGGAACCGCAAAGCCACGGGAGTGTCATGTATGAAGGAAACAGCTGTCCAGAATGTGATACACCAGCCAGTCGGCACACAACTTATCACAAAGCGCGTAAAAATTGGATCTTAATCCCCTATGAGTTTGGTGGAGCGTACGAAATGCACGATCGGTGGCGCTGCCCACGCTGCCGGAATCTCTTTCCGGTTACGCTGGCAACCTGCCCGTTGTGCAGCGCGGCGACGCCTCAACGAAAAACGACTATCTGGGTGTATTCGCCGTGGCTGCGACATGTGGATGGGGAGGAAGATTAAAGATGACAAAACAGAGTCAAAACGCGTACGCATCTATTATTGCTGAAACCAACCGTTTGTTGGCTGAACGATCGTGGATCTTATCAGAGGGGATGTATGTTGAAAGTACAACCGTCTCCCTTTTTATTGATCCAATGCCTGGGCAAACGGCTGGCCATTTGCATGCCCCACTAACGATTTTCCCGCTCGTTGGAAAGCTGACAGATCTTGAGGGAGCCACTATCTCGATGGCCGCAGACAGCGCAGCCGGAGCAGTTTATTTTGGACAGCTAGATAAACGTGGCCAAATATTATTCCGCGACCTTCAACCGGGAACCTATCAATGTTTGGCGCTCAACGAACCAGACATGGTATCTGCGCCACAGCCCGTTCTCTCCATATTGCCGCCCTTGGCTGTTGCCCAGACAGTAGAAGCGGCCGATGCTGAGCTGTACCGGTTGATTAACGCCAGCCAAACCCTTCAGATCATTTTACGTCGTTCTGGTGGAAACTTTTTGCTCTCCTTCCAGACGGAGGATGAGAGGTGGCAGAACAAGCTGATTCGGTTTGCCTGGACCCCCTTATTTTCAACAGAGCAAAACCCGTTACTGGCCCAAACTCAGACGTTACTGGCTGTGCTAACAAAGGATGAGGCAGAGGGTGTTTTTAAGGCGGATGTGAATATCGGGCAGGCTTCTCCTGCCTTCATGCTGCGTGTAAGTGAGCAGCCTTGGGCTTGGCAATGGGTCAGTGCCCAAGATGAAAACGTGCTGCGACAATCTGTTGCCAGCGCTGCTAATGAACATAGCCGCCGAGCGTGGCAGGTGGCCGCCACGAATCTTTCCTTGCCCGCAGCCATTCAACCAATTCTGCGCCATGCGATACATGACCTGAACAGCCATCCTCGTCGGCTTTGGTGGCGGCCGGTAGAAACGATTGGCGAGCAGGTTTCTCTTTTTATCAATACACTGCAGGTACATATCCGTGCCGAAATGGCCACCTTTAGCGGGCTATCGTCTGCCTTCCCAGCCTCAAGCCTGGCCATGGCCGCAACTCGCAGCCAGGAGACCAATCAACCAAATGCCGTCAAGGTTGTGCCTCTCACCGCCCCCAGTGAAGCGTTTGCTTTACGTCTTATCGTCGGACCTGTCTCGGGCCAGCAAACCACCTTCAGCATTCAGGTCATGGACACGCTGCAGCAGCCGCTGCCCCGCGTACGGGTCAACTTGTCTAATGACCAGAAACAGCTGTTGGAAGGGGATATGACGCGTGAAGATGGTCTGGTCACCTTCCATACACTTGAGCCCAATACCTATTTTGTCACTGTTTGGTATCGTGACGAAAAAATAGAATTGCCCATCACCTTTACCGCGGACGGGTAAAGTCGAGGAAAAAATGACCGTCAAGCTGGCGATTGTGCGTCAGGATGCAGACAACTATCTCTTCCACTGGGATGCTCCCCAAACGAGCAAGGGGGCATTGCGGACGATTAGTGGCGGTGTCGCACAGCTTGCCATTGAAGCAGACCATCGCCAGCGTCTGGAAGCGTTGTTCGACGCCACGGTCGCGAGTTTGCAGCTTGTGCAATCAACAGGAGAAACACCAAAGACGGCCGGTGAAAAAACAAGCCGGCGGCTGGAAGAGTTGGGCCGATTCATGTTCAACTTCTTGCTGCCAAAAGCGTTAAGGGAATGGTTGCCCCAACTGCCAGAGGGAACGGCCGTCCTTCTGGCTACCAATGACCCCAGCTTGCCTTGGGAGCTGCTGCACGATGGGAACCATTTCCTGGCGCTGAAGTTTGCTTTGGGCCGCCAGTTGCTAACCCCCATGCCGCGCTATCTCCAAACCAGTCCCCAGGCAACAAATGAAAAGCCTTTCCTCTTTCTGGCTAATCCAACTGGCGAGTTGGCTGAAGCGGATAAAGAAGTCTATAAACTCATCGACCTTTGTGATCGAGCGCCAGACAATATCGTAGCCCGGCAAATTAGCCATAGCCGCGCCCACAAAGCGGTTGTTTTGGAAGCATTTGGCAGTGGCGTCTATGATTTTATCCATTACTCAGGCCACGCCACGCCCAACGGGCTTTGCTTGGCCGATGGCCTACTGGGGGTTGCTGAACTTACCCAGGTTTTGAGTGGCAGGCCGTGCATTTTTCTTAACGGCTGCCAATCTGCCGCAGAAGAAAAAACGCTTCAAACCCTGCCCTTCAGCGGCTTGAATGTTCAAAATCTGGCCACGGCATTTATTATGCACGGCGCCAGGTTGTTTATTGGCTCGCTGTGGGATTTGTTCGATGTGGGCTCTCGGGAATTTGCCGAAAAATTTTATGCTCTCATTTTGAATGGCATGGCTGTAGGCGAAGCGCTGCGCCAGAGCCGGCGGGCGCTCTATGCTGCCCGCCCTAATGATCCGCTTTGGGCTTCCTACGTATTGTACGGAGATCCTACAGAGCAGATTGTGCCGGCTGCCAAGCCGGAAACTCGCGCGGTTACCGTCATGGATGTGAAATTGAGCGGCCTGGATACGCTGTTCGACACCCTGGATATTGAACAAGGCAGCGCGCTGCAAGCGCAGTTAATCAGCGAAATTGCAGAGGTGATTAGCCAGTACGAAGGCACGATCTTTCGCCAGCTATCGAGCCATCTGTGTGCGGTATTTGGCCTGGAAGATGCGTATGGTGATTCCCCATTGCGGGCCATTAGGGCCGCGCACACGGTTTTGGCGAGAGTAGCGGAGATGAACGGCTGTTTCCCCAACCAGTTGGCGTGCCATCTCCAGGCCCAGGTGGGCATCAGCAGTGGCCAGGTACTCAAACGAACGCTTGATCAGGTAGCCGAACTCTTTGGTAAACCGATATCAATAGTGGCGCATCTGGCGGATTTAGCTGCACCAGGTGAAATTTTAACAGACACAGCTACCTATCGCTTTGCCCGCGCCATCTTCCAGTTTGTTCCCGTTTCCCCCAACGGAGAGCCAGACAGCGAGCGGTTTGACGATTTTTATCGCGCTGGTGCCGAACATGGCTCAGAAACGCAATCCGGCAACTTCGTGGGGCGGCAAATTGAATTCGATCAGCTAAAGGTATGGTGGCAAGAAGTGGCCCGGGGATCGGGACATCTGGTTAGTCTAGTTGGGCAAGCGGGCATTGGCAAAACGCGTCTGATACAAGCCTTGCAAGACTGGTTAGGCAAACAGGATCAGGAATGGATGACGGCCGTTTGCTACACCTACAATGCTGCCACCTCCTATGCCCTTCTGGCCCAACTCATCCGCAGTCTGGCTGAAATTCGCCCCGAAGATACCGCAGAAAAAAGCGAGCAGCAGTTGGCTAGACTTGTGCAGCTACTTTTGCCAGAAAATAGTGTGGATACGGAGCGGCAGCGCCAAGAAGGTGTCGCTTTGTTGGGTCAGGTCCTCAATTTGGCGGTTTCTAATCCCGTCATTGAAGCGCTGGATCCCGAGCTGCGGCAGCGTCGCTTGGCTTCCTTGCTGCAGGCGATTCTGGCCTATAAAAGCCAGCAGACCCCGCTGCTGATCACTCTGGAAGATTTGCATTGGGCTGACGAAGCCAGCCTTGCGGTTCTAGAGCCTATCATCGCTAACCTAGAGCGGCAGCGCATTTTGCTGGTCGCCGTTTTTCGGCCAGAATGGCAGGCGCCATGGGGGCATTGGGGCCATGCTCGCCAGCTCAATTTGCAAGAGCTTTCTGCCAGTGAGCGGCTGGAAGTTTTACAAAGCCTACTGCATGCGCCAGATCTTCCCAGCAACCTGACAGAAATCATTCTTACCCGAACCGGTGGCAACCCGCTTTTTATTGAAGAAACGCTGGCGGTGCTGCGGGAGAGTCAGGCGTTAACGGTTCAAGCAAATAACTGGATGCTGGACAACGAAGCTGCCACCCAACTGCTGCCGGACAAGGTGGAACAGTTGGTGTTGGCCCGCCTACAGCGCTTGACTGAGTCGGCGCGGATCCTTTTGCAAACGGCCGTTGTTATCGGCCAGGAATTTGGGTATGCGCTGCTGGATGCTATACTGCCTGATGCGGTACGCAGCCGGTTGGACCATGCCCTGGATGAACTGATCGCCCGTGAGCTGATATTGACAGTGACCGGCTGGCTGCCCCCTCAGATTACCTATGCCTTCAAGCATGGCCTTATCCAGCAAATTATTTACGCCGATCTATTAGACAGCGCCCGCCGCCGCACCCATCGCCAAATTGCCCAGGCGCTGGCGAATCTCTCGCCAGCTTCTGATGGACCTGGCACCGAGCAAATTGCCTTTCATGCCTACCAGGGAGATGATCGCCTATTGGCAATTACCAGCTGCTTGCAGGCAGCCAACCGGGCTGCGGCCGTATGGGCCAACCATACGGCCGTTATCTGGTATGATCGCGCGTATGAAAAACTGACCACCTTTGCTCAGGTTCCCCCACTGGAATCAGAGGTCGAAAAAGGGTGCACTGACCAACAGATAAACCAATGGGTGGTTACCAGTCTCACTGGCAAAGCAGATATGCAGCTCTTGCTAGGTGATTACGAAACAGCCGTTCATTATTATCAAGAAGCGCTGGCTACCTCAGAAGCTGCCGGCAACGAGAGTAACGCCATTCGGGCGGACATTTGCCGGAAAATTGCAGACGCGTACCAAGGGTTAGGTGACTATGATGCCGCTGAGCAAGCGCTGGACAGCGGCCTCACCCTACTGACCGATGCGCACAATTTGGAAACAGGCAAGCTATATATCTGGCAGGGGTTACTCGCTTTCCGGCGTGGGCTACTGATGGAGGGACTCACACCGTGCCGTCAGGGCATAGAAATCATTCAGGAAACAGGTGACATTCAGGAATTGGCCAGGGCGTACAATTTAGAGGGCGTACTCTATCGCAACCTCGGCCGCAGTGCGGAGGCCATGGCTGCTCACCAGCAAAGCATCGCCCTCTATCAGGAATCCAACTACATTCCCGGTCTGGAGCGCGCCTACAGCAACCTGGGGTGTGTATTTCAGGACGTGAGCAAGTGGGAGCAGGCTTTACATTATTTTCAGCAAAGCGCAGATCTGAGCGAACGGACAGGGGAGGTGTGGCGGCGGGTGGCGGCGGCCATCAATCTGGCTGAAATTTTCAGATTGCAGGGCAGATTCGATGAAGCCCTGACCCACAATCGCGAGGCCCAGGCGCTGGCAGTGGCCCACGACCTTGCTGAGCTGGTTGGCATCACCCAGTTAAATCTGGGCACCATCTATCTGAGACTGGGTGATCTACCCGAAGCGCAAAAAAATTTAGCGCAATGCCAGCAGCTATTTGAACAGTTGGAGACAGAAACTTACCTGGTAGAAACCTTATGCAGCCTGGCCACGCTGCGCCTTTTGGAGGGAAAGCCGGCAGAAAGCTTGGCTCTGGGGCAGGAAGCATTCACGGTTGCAACTCAACAAAAACGGCCGTTGGCCCTGGGTACCGTAAATCGGGTTCTGGGGCAGGCGCAGCAGCAGCTGGGGCAGTATCAACAGGCAGAATCTTGCCTGCTAGACAGTTTGCAGATTTTTGAGAAGCAAGACAGCCCATATGAAACAGGTATTACGCTGGCAGCGCTGGCCCGACTTTATGCAGATGAAAACAAGCAGCGGCAGGCCAAATCCAGTTGTGACCAAGCGATTGCCATTTTTGCCAAGCTCGGAGCCACGCACGATTTAACGCTGGCCCAAAGTTTGAGAGAAAAGATAGCATAGGGAGTTTTGGGGGAGCAATACAGGAGGGTATGATGAAACGTTGCTATAAACGGTTTGTTCCGGTCTTTTTTGTGTTGGTCATCTTGCTGCTTACGGCCGTTCCCAGCGTAACTTTCGCCCAGCCAGATTTTCAAAATGAGCCGTCATTTCAACTGAACCTGCGGTCACCAGTAGAAAATAGTTTGTCCTCTGTGGCCCCAGCCCTGCCCCACCCCACCGAGATGATGAGCCGACGCGGCGAAATCAGGGATCGACTGGCAACCAATTTTGCCAACTCGCAGATGGCACCATTTCCCACTCCGCGCCTAAACAGCCCCCAGGTAGCCACCGCTATTTGCCAGGTGACCTCTACCGCCGACAGCGGCAGCGGTAGTTTGCGCGACTGTCTGGCCAATGCCGGCATAGGAGATGTCATCAACTTTGATACAATCATTTTTCCGCCCAACAGCCCCGCCACCATCTCCGTATTAA
The DNA here is from genome assembly GCA_020432595.1 of Anaerolineales bacterium. The sequence goes on from JAGQGA010000020.1 coordinate 9,942, forward strand.
CGCCGCTGCCCAGCATCACCGTAGATTCGTTGACCATAGATGGCAGCAATGCTGGCGTCATCATCAACGGTAGCCAGTTATCTAGCGGGTCAGGTTTTGAACTGCTCGAAGTGGACAATGTCACTATTCAAGGTTTGCAAATTGTGAACTTTCCCTGGGTGGGCATAGATATCTTAATTAACACCACCAACGCTCTCATTGGTGGTGACCGCAACGTGGGCGCCGGGCCGCTGGGACAAGGTAATCTCATTAGCGGTAATGCCTGGGCCGGTATATGGATTTTGGGCGAACAGACAACAGGCAATACGGTTCAGGGTAACTTCATTGGCACCAACTTGGCTGGCAATGATAGCTACGGCACTCAGGAATTGGGCTTAATTATTGCCGAAGGTGCCCATGACAATTTTGTCGGAGGGCCTACGGCAAGCACACGCAACGTGATTAGTGGCCATTTTAATTTATTTGGTGGTTCAGGGACAGGCGTATTTATTCAAGACCCCAATAGTGATAATAACCTGATCCAGGGCAATTTAATCGGCACAGACCCAAGCGGAATGGCCGCCGTAAATAACTACTTTGGGGTTGTTCTCATGAACGGTACCCAGGGCAACGTTATCGGCGGCAGCACCGCTGCTGAGCGCAACATCATCAGCGGGAATTTTGGCTACGGTATCTGGACAGGCGATGATCCCTCTCTGCCTAACGACATAAACATTACCACCAACAACCAGATTATTGGCAATTACATTGGCACCAATATTAGCGGGACCGCTGAACTATTTTTGCAAAGTCTGGGCATTCTGGTTGATCAGTATAGTAGCGATATCATCATTGGTGGCACCTCGCCGGGCATGGGCAACTTAATTAGCGGGCATTCGCTTGGTTCAGGTATTCAGTTCCAGGGACCTGACAACAGTGGGCATCAGGTATTGGGTAATTTTGTGGGCACCAACGCAAGCGGCACTGCTGCTGTTGGCAATGGTCAGGGAATAGCCGTCGCCTTTGGTACCCAAAACGTCACCATTGGCGGCACCACGCCCGGCGCAAAAAATGTGGTCAGCGGTAATGTGGGAGCTGGTATCTTGATTCAAGATGTTGGCACTATGGGCAATCAAGTATTGGGTAATTTTGTGGGTACCAACCCTACCGGGACAGCTGGTTTGGCCAATGACAGCGGCATTGGCATCTTAAATGGGGCGGCTGAGAACATCATTGGCGGGACGGCGGCCGGAGCAGGCAATCTGGTAAGCGGCAACAACTTTATAGGGATTCAGCTGCAAGGGAATGGCTCCAGTCAAAATATTGTCCAGGGGAACATTGTGGGTTTGGATGTTTCGGGCACGCAGACCATCATGAACGTGGTAGGAATAGGCGTGAATGATGCGCAGAATAACCAGATTGGCGGCAGCACGGCCGCCAGTGGCAATCTGATTAGCGGCAACCAGATTGGTCTGACCCTGCAAAGCAGTGATGCTACAGGGAATCTGGTGATGGGCAATCTGATTGGCACCAACGCGACGGGGAGTCTGCCTCTGCCCAACGATTACGGCATCCAAATTGTGCTCGGTGCCCATCATAATACCATCGGTGGTGACATGGCCGGGGCGGGCAACCTGATTAGCGGCAACCGGATTGTGGGGCTGGCTATTCACGGCACGGGGTCTGCCCAAAACATTGTCTGGGGCAATCTTATTGGTACCAACCTCAACGGGACGGCGGCTATCGGTAACGATGTGGGCGTTGGTTTGCTGGTTGGTGCTAGCCAAAACGAAATTGGTGGAACCAACAGCGCCAAACGCAACCTGATCAGCGGCAATCTGGATGCCGGGGTGCTCATCCAGGACCGGGAAACGGAGACAGACACCACCAGCCACGGCACAACGGGAAACTGGGTAGCAGGCAACTATATTGGCACCAATCTTGCCGGCAGCACTGCCCTTCCCAACAAATGGGGCGTGGCCATTGCTTTTGGTACGGTCGGCAACCAGATAGGCGGTGCAGAATCAGGCGCTGGTAACGTGATCAGCGGCAATTTCGACGCGGGCGTACAAATTGAAGGCGTCGGTGCTTCAGCCAACCAGGTTGAGGGCAACACCATTGGGCTCGATGCGGCCGGAACGGCCGCTGTGGCCAATTATGATGGTGTCAC
>JAGQGA010000020.1:12187-22582 GCA_020432595.1 Anaerolineales bacterium
TCAGCCAACCAGGTTGAGGGCAACACCATTGGGCTCGATGCGGCCGGAACGGCCGCTGTGGCCAATTATGATGGTGTCACCCTGATCCTGGGAGCAAGCGGCAACATCATTGGCGGCCCAACGACCCCAGCAGGGAATGTGATTAGCGGCAATACCAACACAGGCATCTTCATGCAGGGGCAAGGCACTAGCGGCAACCTTATCCAGGGGAATCGTATTGGCACAAACGGCAGTGGTGCCGCTGCTTTCCCCAACGGCTCACATGGCCTGCTGCTCACCAGCAATGCCGAGAGCAATCAGGTAGGTCCCGGCAACAAGATTATGTACAACGGTGGCAACGGCATTGCTATTGACGGTAATCAGACCGTGGGCAACACCATCACCCAAAACAGCATCTACAGTAATGTGGCAGCAGAACTCAAGTTTCTTAATCCCAACACCCCCACCCCTATCCAATCTACGCCGCAAATTGATTATCTCTCGGCTAGTCAAACAATTTCGGCGACGCTCTGTGCTAACTGCACTATCGAGGTGTTTGGCAATACGAACAGCGAACCAGCTGGTGAAGCTTTCCTTCGCCAATGTTTGACGGATGGTAGTGGCGTTTTAAACTGCCAGGACGCTGCATTTGCCGCCTGGCCTTATTTGGCCATTACCGTCACGGATGCAGGCGCAGCGGGCACAACGTCCGAATTTTATGCGGTTGGAGGAGGTGTGGAAGAGAGCTGCAATCTCTGTGTGTATCTGCCTTTCGTCATTAAGTAAGTAGAATTGCCGGGGTCAACATGGTTTGCTGCTAATAATGGGCGGCGTCAAAAACTCAATCCCCTATAAAGTTAAGGGTGCAGTATGTAAACAACACTTGCATCACTTACCTGTACAGACAGAACCGTTTGGAGGGAATTATGAAAGGTTTTCAGGGGAAAAAGCTGCTGGTAATCGGACCAAAAATGGTACTGTTGCTGTTGGTTACGGCCGTATTCACCACCCACCTGGCACTCAGCAACAGCTTTTCGGCGCTCGAAACGCCGTTGGCTGTGAATGCGATGTTGGCCGTCACTAGTGCGGCGGACAGCGGTCCCGGCACCCTGCGACAGGCGATGCTGGACATGGTTGCGGGGGATGTGATTGAATTTGATACGGCCGTATTTCCTCCCGCTGCTCCGGTTACCATTACCCTGCAAACGGAACTGCCAACCATTTCTCTGGACAATATCACTATCGATGCCAGTGAGGCTGGCGTTATTCTCGATGGTAGCCAAATTGGGCTGGCCAACAGTATCGGTCTTAACGTGGCTGGCAGCGATGGCGTCATCATTCGTGGATTGCAAATCGTCAACTTTGCTTTTTCCGGGATTCGCCTGGCTCAAGGCACCAGCAACACCATCATTGGCGGTGATAGACTCATGGGTAATGGCCCGATAGGGCAAGGGAATTTAATTAGTCAAAATTATTACGGGATTGCGCTGGAAACCAGCGGCACGACAAACAATTTGGTGGTGGGCAACCTGTTTGGTACGGATATAAGCGGGACGCTGGCTCGGGGCAATACGATGGATGGCGTGGTCATTTCTGCGGGAGCTAGCCAAAACAGGATTGAGAACAACCTCATTAGTGGTAATGGCCTTACAGGGATCGTTATCCGTGATGCACTGACGGCGAATAATGTGGTGGTGGGGAATTTAATTGGCACTGACATCACCGGTTCGACTGCGTTGCCCAACGGGCAACATGGGGTCCACATTTTAAGCGCGCCCAACAATATCATCGGTGGAGCAACGGCCGTTCAGCAAAATATTATCAGTGGCAATGCCATTTACGGCGTGCAGGTCAATGGCAACGGCGCAATCGGTAACCATGTCTTAGGCAATCTGATCGGGTTAGACCGCCTGGGTGGAACCGCCCTTGCCAACGAAATTTCTGGTATTAATCTGGGCAGCGGGGCTACCAGCACCCTGATAGGCGGCAGCAGTTCAGCCGAAGCTAACATCATCAGCGGCAACGGACAGGGCGGCATCGAGATCGTTATTGCCGATAGCAACGATATTCAGGGCAACCTGATTGGGCTGGATGCCACCGGTTTGCTACCTGTAGGCAACGGTGAGTTTGGGGTAACCGTTACAGCCAATGCCAGCAGCAATGTACTGCAAGCCAACGTCATTAGCGGCAACGGCGGCCATGGCCTTATCATTGCTGGCAGCAGCACCTCTAACAATGAAGTCCTTGGCAACATCATCGGACTGGATCCGTCGCAAACAACGGCCGTGGCCAACAATGGCGCGGGCATTCTCATCAATTTACAAGCGGCCAACAACCAGATTGGCGGTTACGGTCCGGGAGAACCCAACACTATTGGCGGCAACAAAGATCAGGGTATCTGGCTAGCAAGCTCGGGTACCAGCGGGCAGCAGCTTATAGGCAACAAAATCGGTCTGGGCAGCGCCGGAACCGCAGCCTTCCCCAACGGTGTGGGCCTGGTAATTGAGGCACGGGCATCAAACAATATAGCTATAAACAACGAAATCGCCTTCAACTACAATGGCGGCGTCATCATCGGCGACAGCGCCACCCTAAGCCAAACCAGCGGCAATCTACTTCAGAATAATGCGATACATCATAATGCGGGAACGGCTGTAAAAACAGTGTTGGGCAACCCCCTCTTGGGCAACGACATTGCCAACAACCAGTATAATGCCGTTCAAGTCACTGGCGGCGAACTTACCCAGGATACTGTCTGGGCTCCCCAAGGTGACCTGACTACATATCTTATCGCCAGCGGCGTTAGCGACGCCTATGATTATAACCTCACCATTCCTGCTGCCCGTCAGCTCACGATCGAAGCGGGCGTCACCGTGCAGTTTGATCGCAACCTGGGCGCACAAATAAGCGGAATCCTCACCGTGAACGGCAGCGAGACGGCGCCAGTGCAGTTTGCCAGCAGCCAGCGGTTTACCAATCCTCAACCGGGTGATTGGATTGGCTTAAACTTTGCCCCGGGCAGCCAGGGCAACCTCAATTACGCCTCGATTGAATTTGCCCAAAATGGTATTCAGCAATCGGGAGGCACCATTAACCTGAGTAACAGCATGGTAGTCGCCAGCGGCAACAACGGTATTCTGTTCCAGGGCGGTAGCCTCACCCTGACCAACAATGCTATCGCTGGAAACCGGGGGCTGGGTCTCAACAACCAGAGCGGGCAATTGATCAATGCCAGCCAAACTTGGTGGGGTAGCGCTGATGGTCCCGGCAACAGTGGTGGGGCTGGCGACAGCTACAGTGGTAATGTCAGCGGCCAGAATTGGCTCACCAACCCTGGCTTGAAAAATAGTTGGCAAAATGCGCCTGTTCTGAATCCGGGTACACACCAATTTACCATCAACGACGAGCAAGACGTTCATTGGTTCCGCATTCCGGTGGGGGGCAACAATGCCACGATCACCACCACCTTGAACAATTTACCCGGTGATTACGACATGTTCATTTTTACGGGCCTGGAAAAAGAAGCGACAGCGCCAAATGACATTGCCAACGCGCAGGGCATTGCCAATGCCCAAGGGATCGCCAATGCTCAGGGGATTGCCAACGCCCAAGGAATCGCTAATGCTCAAGGAATTGGGGATGACAACAGCTGTTCGACCATGTATCTGGGGCAGCTAGTGGATGTAGGCAACGCCAATACCGGTAATTTATTGCAGTCCAGCTGTCTGACAGGTGCCCAGTCGGAGCAGATTCAGACCGAGACTTGGGATCAGAGTGGCTGGTATTATCTTCTGGTGGCGGGTCATAACGGGGCACACTACGCCAACGGCTATTCGCTCAATGTGGATGTGCTGGCCAACCAGGTTGCCCTACCCGATTTTGCACCGATCAATTTCCCCTCGCTCACGACCACGTTCCCAGGGGTAAAAACGCTCATTCTGACCCACGAGGCACGATTGTCTGATCGGTATCCGCTAACGACAACGGATCTGATAACGGCCGTTCAAACCTTTGCCAATCATCCCACTGTTGCCGGCCAGATTGTTGACTTCGGCAACTTACCGGCACCATACTCGGCGGACGCCTTTTCGGATGTATACGCCGCGTGGGATGCTCACGCGGATGATCCACTCTATGCCAATCTGGTAGCCATTTCAGTCAAGCAGTTCTTGGCAACCATCAAAAATGCCTACCCCGATTTGGCCTACATCGTCATCGTCGGTGGGGATGAAATTGTGCCGTTTCGGCGAGTGCCAGACGAGGTGCCGGTAGCCAATGAAAACACCTACCAGGAAGGTCTGCTGGAGACAGCACCGCTGGGCGCGGCGCTAACACAAAGTTATTTCCTGAGCGATGCGTATTACAGTGGCTTCGCTCCCATCCCCTGGCGTGGGCGTGAGCTGGTTTTGCCAGAATATGAACTGGGTCGCCTGGTGGAAACGCCAGAAGAGATGATGGCAGCCATTGACACCTTCCTGCAAACGCCAGTCATTAGCGTAACAACCGGTCTAGTAACAGGCTACGACTTTCTGACCGATCACGGGCAAGCCTTGCAGAGCGAACTGGAAAACAAAGGGTTGGCCGTCTCCACCCTGATTGCAGATTTCTGGCAGGCAGATGCACTGCAAGCTACCTGGCTGGATCAGCCGCACGGCGTGCAGTCTATCAACGCCCATTTTAGCCACAGTCGGGTGATTCCCGCCGAGATAGCTGGAGGGGTGATAACCCCGGCGGATGTCGCCGCCAGTACAGAATTGGCCAGTTCGCTCATCTTTTCCGTTGGCTGCCATTCTGGGTTGTCAGTGGCCGACGGGCAGGCGGGGCCGGGGCAGAACCTTGATTTCGCCCAAGTGCTGCTGGGTCAAGGTGCAACCTATGTGGCCAATACCGGGTACGCTTACGGTGATGGCGATGCGATCGGCTACTCAGAAAAGCTGATGGATTATTTTGCCCAGCATTTGGAAACCGGAGGGACGGTGGGCCGGGCCTTGCAGCTGGCGAAGTTGGATTACCTGAATAATATGGGGATCCATGCCCTGACAATTTATGATGAAAAGGTATTGAATGTGGCTACGCTTTATGGTTTGCCTATGTTGCAGCTGAGCTTTCCTGCAGAAACGGCCGTATCTACACCCACCTCCTTCTTTCAAACACCCCCCTTTGGTTGGCGAACAACCGGCACCTGTACCGCTGATGCGTTGTGTGCGGAAACCGTCACGGTAACCCCCAGTTTCGGGTTGGAGATTGTGAATGGAACGGCTGTAAACGGCCAATACTTTACGGTAGAGGGTCAAACACAAACAATTGCTGGCTACCCCATTCAGCCGCTCACCAGTCAGGATATTTCCCAACCAGACACAATTGCCCGCGGTATCCTGTTTGAAGGCGGCGTGTATGAGACTGTGCCCTCCTTTAACCCCGTTGTGACCCGGGTCATTACCGACGACTCGCGCATCGACCTATGGCAGCAGGAACCGGAGTTTGCCGTCTTTAATAGCTGGACCCCTTCCACCTGGAGCCTGATTAATTCGGTGCGCAAAGCAGAAGGCATTCAGCAACAGTTAGTAACCATTCCCGCCCAATACAAGGCGACAACAGGCAGCCTGGGCACAGCGCGTAAAATGACAGAGTTGACCTATACGATTTATTACTCTGTCACCAATGATTATGTCCCCCCAAGTATTTGGGCAGTAGACCAATTGGCTGATTCCCCCGACACAATTGCTCTGGCGGTAGAGGTCACAGACTTTTCGGCGAACATTATGCGCGTGGTGGCCACCTATACCGTCGGCGATGGCCTCTGGCATTCTGTTGATCTGGTGCCAGAGCAACAGAATATGTGGCGAACTCCAGCAAATACCAGCCTACCCCGTAGCGATAAGCTGGAATTCTTCATTCAAGCTGTAGATTCCAGCGGCAATGTAGCTATTCATGATAACAAAGGCCGATATTTTGGTTTGGGTATATTTGAAATATTTCTCCCCATTGTGCTGGATCAATAGTTTAGCAAGAATAGCTCATTGTACTAACATGCCCTCAATGTAATTATGTTAGTCAAAGCAGAGGTTGCTAGACAATGACTACAGGTGCTGGTAATGGATAACCTGGTGCACTGTGCGACCGGACGAGATGGCACGGTATGGTTGTGACCAAAACAGTTATCTCTGTGCCCGCTCATCCGACTTAGGTTAACGGCAATTTTGGCCAGGTAGGCAATAGACAGAACCTTTCATCTGTCTCCAATCTTGGCCTGCCTGTACCTGAGACCCATAGCCCGCCAAATTTTGTGTGCCCGTGTTACGGTTGGGTTAAGTCATAGTGCGCAAACTCGCTCAAGACAACCGGGTCTGCCCAATCAGTGATTGTATTGCTGCTGCCCAGTACATCCCCGGCAGTGTGAGCCCGCCCCCGCCCCGTGCTGACCACCGCCACGTTGACAAACGCTGGGTTTCCCAGCAGCGCCTTGGGTAGGGCCAGTTCAATCACCGCGGGTGAACCGGCTTTAACCGCTGCACCAATCGGTAACGCCGGATTCTCCCACGCAGTACCGTTCCAGGCGTAAAACTCAAAGCTGCTGCCCGCCGTCCCCTTCCAATCCATTACCCGCAAATCCAGGCGAAATTCCGCCCAGTATGGTTCAGTTATAGTGATGGGACGGTTGTCCACATCCACGGTTCCACCCTGGTTATCTTCGGTGGTGTCCAGATAGATCATGAACTGGCCCCATCCGGCGGCGTACACGTCCTCAGCCACCGTCACGGCCAGGTAAATAGCCTCGGCATCGTCGCGCACGTACAAATTTAGCAGGTCGAGGTGGGAGAACTGCATAAAGTTATCGCCTGGCGTATCGGTTAACAACGGATCGCCGTAGCTGGCATCCACCTCGCCGCTCACCAATTCAGTGGGAAACAAGTAGGGAAAGCTGAGAAATTCAACACCTTCATGCAGTTCGTTGCCATTTTGGAAGTCAAAAAAGGTGGCGTTTTCCCAGTGTGATCCCTGGCCCCAACGGGTGGTGCAGGTTGTAGAGACCCAGGCCGGTTCCCAATAAACCAAGCCTAGACCGCCGTTGCTGAGCAAACTTTGCGACAAATCCACCAAAAACTGGCGCTGCCCCGCTGGTGAAATGCCGTAACCACGGATGCCCTGGTTGAGGATGTTATCGGCTGTTTCATCTACGGCATCAAATGTCCAGGGGTATGCTGTCTCCACAATCATGACGTCTTTGCCAAAGGTCTCGCGCAGGTAAGTGGTGAATGCGCCCACGTCCACCGGCGAGAGCTGGCTCCACTGCGGATAGTAAGAGAGACCAATAACATCAAAATCGGTAATGCCATGCTGGGCTGCTTCCCGGAACCACCAGCTAGCGTTTTCTGGTTGAGCCACATGCAGCACAATTCGCGGCTGGCTGTTGGTTTCCGCAGCAATATCGCGCACAGCGCGAATGCCTGCGTTAAACAGCTGCGCGTCGCGAGGCCAATCTAACCCATCGACCCGTTTCACCAGCCCGGCGTTGGTTTCGTTGCCAATTTGGATAAAGTTAGGCAGCACCCCCTCCGCGTACAGCTCGCTGAGCACGTCGTAAGTGTATTGGTACAGCGCGTCGGGCAGTTCAGCTTCGCTAAGATCTGCCCAGGCAGCGGGAATTTGCTGCTTGCCGGGGTCGGCCCAATTGTCTGAATAGTGGATGGAAAGCAGTGTCGCCATGCCGGCTTCTTTGGCGCGAGTGAAGGTTTTGGTCACGTCAGCAAGCGTGCTGTAATTGGTCCAGTCAGGGTTATGCCAAAGCCGAGCACGCACCAGGTTGGCCCCATGGTCGCTGAATAACTCGAAGGCGTCGCGGGATTGGCCGTTTTCCAGGTACACCGCGCCGCAATCATCCATCTCATTGACGTAGGACAAATCAAGACCAAAGAAAAACGAGGCGTCGGCCTCAGGCATGGGAATGACGGTCGGCGCCGGTGTAGGTTCTAGTGTGGGTTCAATCGTGGGCTCAGCAGTGGGTGTGACGGTGGGTGTGCTGGTGGACTCTTGGGGGGGAACGGCCGTACGCTCATTCTCTATTACACTTGCCGCCTCGGACCGACATCCCCCCCCAAGTACAATCAACCCGAGCAAAATAATCTGCGCCATTCGGTTAATCTGCGAATATCTCATTCTTTGACAGCCCCCTGCGTTAATCCACCCACAATCTGGTCTTGCAGCAGCAAATAAATGATCATAATCGGCAGCGCCCCAATCAGCGCCCCGGCGGCAAACACACCCCAACGCTGGTTAAACTGTGCTCCAGCAAATACCTGCAAACCCACCATCAACGTGTACTGCTCGTTGCTCTTCAGCAGCACTCGTGCCAGAATAAACTCGCCATAGATATTAATATAGTTCAAAATGAGGATGACGATGAGAATCGGCCGTAATAAAGGCAGGATGAGCCGGGTGAAAATTTGCCAGTCAGTTGCCCCTTCCACCATGGCTGACTCGTCAATCTCTCGCGGAATCGTATCGAGAAACCCCTTCATCAGCCAGATGTTGATGCCCATTGCCCCGCCCAGGTAAACGAGAATGAGGCTGCCGTGGGTGTTCAGGCCAATGCCGGAAAAGACATCGCCCACCTGTGAGATCATCAAGAAGACGGCCACAATCGCCAGCAGTGCCGGGAAGACCTGGATGAGGAGGATCCCTTTAAGCATAGCGCGACGGCCGTTAAACCGAAAACGCGAAAAAGCGTAAGCAGCCGTTGTGGTGATCGCCAATGACAGCACTGAGGTGATCGAGGCAATCTTGAGTGAATTACCAAACCACGTCCAGAAAGGGAACTCGCCGGAGGTTAGCAACACCCGGTAGTTATCGAACCCAGGATTGTCCGGGATGAGCTTTTGTGTGGCTAGCGAACCCGTCGGGTTTAGTGAGGCCGAAATCACCCAGAGGATAGGAAACACGGAGAAGACAATCAGGAACAGCGCCACAATCAGGCGAAGGCCTACACTGACCGCGCGCCGTGCTTTCATGGACGATTGCAAACCTCGCAGCGGAACCGTGCTAGACATTTTCGCTGACCTCCTCCCACATGTTGGTGTAGCGGAATTGCAAGAGCGTAATCGTGCCCACGATGAAGAAGATGGCCATCGTAATTGCTGCCGCAAAGCCGTAATTCACCCCGCGGCTGGCGGTAAACGCCAGGTTGTACACGTAACTGATCAAAATGTCGGTATGTCCCGCTGGTGTCGGTGTACCGGCCATCGGCGGCCCCCCTGCATTAAATATATAGATCAGATTGAAGTTGTTGAAGTTAAAAACCAACGAGGCGATCAGCAGCGGCCCCACGGCCACCAGCAGCAGCGGCAGCGTGATGTGCCAGAATTGCTGCCAGGCGCTGGCCCCATCCACCTGCGCCGCCGAATAATAATCTTCCGAGATAGATTGCAGCGCGCCGCTGCAAATGAGCATGAAGTACGGGTAGCTGAGCCACAGATTGATGAGCAAAATAGCCACTTTGGCCCACCATTGGTCGGTAAACCAGGGTGGTGCCCAACCAAGCATATTTTCCAAAAAGCGGTCAATCACCCCAAGCTCTGGATTGAGCATGCCACGCCAGATCAAAATGGTGAGCAGCGCGGGAACGGTGTAAGGAATGATCAGCAGGGAGCGAATCAGCTTCTTAAAGGGGAAGTTTGGCTCATTAAACATGATGGCGATGACCAGGCCGAGGCCAAAATTAAAGAGCAAACTCAGGATGGCAAAGGCAAAATTCCAGGTGATGATGCGCACCAGCGGGCCACGCAGTGCGGGGCTGGTGAAAAATTCGCGGAAGTTGGCAGACTGGATCGTCTCAACAAAACCCGGTCGCAGTTGCGCGCCATCCGGTGCGGAAAAGGTGCCGCGAATGTTTTGGAAAACCACCCCGGTCTCCTGACTAATCATGGCGTCGCGTTCAGCGTCGTATGCATACAGCGGCAGCAGCTCGGCCGCTTCCTTGGGTGAGCGAATCTGGATGGTGCTGCCCGTCTCGCCAAATAGAATGTTGGGCAGATTTTGATCCGTCGTAGCCAGGATGGTGTTCAGCCGATTGTAGCCTTCTACCGTTTCGGGGATGCCTTTTTCGTCATACGGACCCAGACCAGCTTCGCCCGGTTGGGGCTGGCTGAGCGGTTCCCCAGGCACGGCCAGGTAGCCAGTTCCTTCTGCGTCCTGCAGCCAGAGTACGTACGCACCATCGGTCGATTTATAGGCAGTCCAGCTGTAGGCGCGGCCCGTCTCCGGCAGGTATTTCTCATCCAAAATCTGTTCAATGGCCTGTTCTTGGGTGATGAGGTGGCCTTCACCATAGTTGGTGAAGGAAACCCAAATGGTGAAGAGGATGGGGTAGATGGTAAACATGGCCATCAGCACCAGGCCGACGACCATCCAGCGAATGGG
>JAGQGA010000210.1:0-2309 GCA_020432595.1 Anaerolineales bacterium
AATGTCGGAGGCGTTTTCGGCGGGGCTGCCGGCCGCTTGTTCGGGCGACATATAGTCGGGGGTGCCAATGGTGGCACCGGTGCCGGTAAGCTGCACCCGTTCCAGCATTCGCGCCACGCCAAAGTCGGTCAGAACGGCCGTAAATCGCTCCTCACCCGTTGCTTGCGTTAATCTGTCCTCCCGCCGCAGTAAAATGTTGGCCGGTTTCACATCGCGGTGGATGATGCCATGAGCGTGGGCATAATCCAGTGCCCCGGCGATGTCATGCACAATCTGCACCACCTCTGGCAAGGGCAAGGGCTGCTGCCGCAGTCGCTGCTGCTCCAGCCGTTCCTTCAGCGTCATCCCCTCAATGTATTCCATCACCATGTAGGAGATGCCTTCATGGGTGCCAAAGTCGTAAAGCTGGACGATGTTTTGCTGGCGCAGTTGGGCGGTGGAGGCGGCTTCACGCTGGAATCGCTCTAAAAAGGCGTGGTCGCCCGTCACCGAGTGACCCATCATCCTGATGTCCATGACCTTGATGGCGACGTAGCGGTCGAGGCTGGGCTGGTAGCCTTTGTAGACGACGGCCATGCCGCCGCGCCCGATAGGGGTGAGGACGCGGTAGCTGCCGAGGGTGGTTCCGGTGAGGGCGTTGGCGGTGGTGTGGGGCGCGGTGGTTAGCGGCTGCTGGCTGCGTTGCCGTGCCAAAAAGGTGGCGAAGCCGTGGGAGAAGGGGATTAAACGGCCGTTTTCATCCTCTCTCAACAACGCTTTGGCTTTTAGCTGGTGGTGTAGGCGGGAGTTGGGCGAAGAAACGGCCGTTTCCCAATGCAGCAACCCACTTTGCTCAAGGTCTGTTAGTTGGTTTAGCCAATAACGAAAATGGTCTTCCGCCTCCGCCATAAACCGCCGCGTCACCACTGCCTGCCAATCATCTGGCAGCGTGTCATTGTCTCCCAGCAGTTCGCACAAATAATGCCCCGCCACCTGCAAAAAGAACGGATGCGGCCCGGCTAACGTTAACAAAAAGGGCAGTTGCTCGGCAGAAAACGGCCGTGAAAGCCCCGACAGCCGCTCCAGCAGCGTCTGCGCTTCGGCCATGGGCATCAGCCCCAGCGTTTCTTCAGAAAAGATGTTGAAAAACGGCGAGGAAAGGGTGTCGGCGTATTGATACGTTAGCTCGTAAAGGCTTTTCTTGGAAGCGGTAAGATAGACGACCCCCAATTCCCCGGCTAGGCTGCGTAATTCGCCGTAAAAGGTGGCTTCAAAAGCGGGGTTGGCGGCCAAGCTTTCAAATTCATCCAACATTAGCACCACCGTCAGCCCGGCGCGTTCGATGCGGCGCAGCAGCCGCCGCACCTGTAAAAAGCGCACTTCCGGCTGCGCCAGCGTCGTTTGCACCTGCTGCGACAGCTCTTTTTCGGCCGTTGGCAGCGCCAAATCCAGCCGATCCAGCAGTTCCGGCCAAAACTCCTCATAGCTGATGTTCGCCATCCCTTCCAGATCAACGTAGATAAAGACAAATTTGTCGGGGTTAAAACCGTGGGCGCGTAGCGAATCGGGGCAGGCAAGCTGGGTGAGCAGTGAGCTTTTGCCAATTTTACGCTCCCCCACCACCGAACGGCATTGGCGAGTAGCGATGGCGCTGTATAGGGCTTCTACTTCACGTTCTCGCCCCACAAAAAAAGCGGGATCAACAATCCGCTGTCGGTTGAAAAAAGGATTTTGCCGGGGGTGGTGCGTGTGTGCCATGTCAGCTAAACATTATAGCACCGGCAGGGAAGGGCAAACAGTATGAGAGCCGTTAATATTTGGTAATCTGTAATCAGTATCCCGTTTATGCTAACTTTTCCGCAACAAAATCTTGTCGCCCCAGGGAATTAAGGCGTGGTGACTAAAACGGCCGTTGCTACCGCATACCCCACCACTTTCTCCACATCATCCACCAACAGCGTCAGCGGCCCGTCAAACGGTGCTACATTCAGCACCTTGATCGTCGTTCCCGGCACCAGCCCCAACTGTGCCAGATAGCGCAGCATCTCGCTGTTTTCATCATTAGGAATGCGTGCCACTTCTCCCTCTTCCCCAACCTGCAAGCTAGACAATGGCTGCATGTCCACCGTGATAATCGTCCCGTCCCGCTGCGGGATAGGGTCGCCGTGTGGGTCAACCGTCGGGTGGCCCAACGCCGCCGCAATTCGCTCCTCCAGCTTTTCGCTAATCACATGTTCCAAAATATCTGCCTGCTCATGCACCTCATCCCAGCTAAACCCCAATGCTTCAATGAGATATAGCTCAATCAGACGATGGTGGCGAATTACTTC
>JAGQGA010000210.1:2409-8414 GCA_020432595.1 Anaerolineales bacterium
AGATAATCTTCAATCGCTTGATGATTCAGCCCATCGCGCTGCGCTGAGGAGCCGCTGTCAAGCATGGCAATGTGTGGCATAAATTGATCCTTCTTTTGTCTAAAAAAGCTAACATAAGCCAGATCGCTTGTCAACTATCTGCTATACTCGCGCCATGAAGCAAGTGTGGATTACCCGACATGGTTTGCCCAATGTGTTGCACCTGCGCGAAGCATCCGATCCCATTCCAGCGGCCGGAGAAGTGCGCGTGCGCGTGGAAGCGTGTGGCGTCGGCTTTGCCGATGTCATGGGGCGGATGGGGCTGGACACTTATGCCCCTCGCCCTCCTTATGTGCCTGGTTTCGAGATTGCCGGCCGTGTTGATTTGGTGGGGCAAGGGGTGCCAGACTTTAAGGAAGGCGACGCTGTTTTTGGCTTTAGCCGTTTTTACGGCTACAGCGACGTGGTTTGTGTGCCGCATCAGCAGCTTTTTAAACGCTGGCAATGGATGAATGCCGAACAAGGGGCGGCCCTGCCGCTTAGCTACTTGCTGGCATACCAAATGCTGATGGTAATGGGGTCGCTGCGTCCTGGGGACATGGTGCTGATTCATGGCGCGGGTGGGGGCGTGGGGCTTGCCGCGCTGGATATTTGCAAAATTGTGGGGGCTACCACCTTTGGCACGGCCTCGCCGCACAAACACGCTTTTTTGCAGGAGCGGGGGCTAACCTATGTCATTGACTATCGTAACCGAGATTATGAACGGGTGGTGAATGATTTGACGGGGCGGCGTGGGGTGCAGATCGTGCTGGATTGCAGTGGTGGGCTAGATTGGCAGAAAAATTACCGCCTTTTACGGCCGTCGGGGCGGCTGATTTTGTATGGGGTGCGCGGTGCAGCGACTGGGGAGCGGCGATCCTGGCTAAGTTGGTGGCTGCTGCGGCTGCGGGTGCCGTTTTACACCCCATTTCAACTGATGGCCGACAACAAGGGGGTGATTGGGGTGGGCTGGCCGAATTTGTGGCACCAGATGGATTTGCAGCGGCAGTGGATGCGGCAGCTTATTACCTGGTATGATGAGGCACTGTTTCGCCCACATATTGACCGTACGTTTCGGTTGGAGCAGGCGGCTGAGGCGCATCACTATTTGCAGGAGCGTAAAAACATTGGCAAGGTGGTGCTGCTGCCTTGAAAATGGGACGCAGACTAACGCGGATACACGCGGATTGGGCCTAATTTTAGCCATAAGATGCCCCAAAATCAGGATAAATGTCGTGAACAACTCCTTCGCGTATAGGGAGATCTGCGTCCCAAAATTCTTTTTCTGACAGGCTGCTAGGTTTTGGGAAAGGTGTAGCGGAAGTTGCAGTGGGGTGCGCCTTGCATGATGGTTTGGGTGCGGGTGAGGGTGGCATCGGGGTTGAAGCCGTCAATGAGGGCAAAATCGCGGTTGCAGGAGAGGGTGGCACCGAGGTCGCCGAGGCCGAGGGCGCGGTACATTTCGGCGTAGCGGCAGCGGGTGACGTTGAACGACAGTTTTTGTTCGCTTTGTTCCAGCAGGTCTATTTCCAGGGCGTTGTCTTTTGTCCAATATTGAAGTGAATTGAGAAAGTGCGCGGTGGTGCAGCCGCCCATCGTTTGGGCGAGTTCGGCTCCTTGCTCTTGGGCGATGCGGACAATGGTGTTGCGGACGATGGTTAGCACCTGCTCGCGGTCAAATTCGGCGCAGAGGGCTTCGATGATGGGTTTGAGGATGCGGGCTTCGACTTCGCGGCGGGTGAGTACGCCGATTTGGGTGGTTAGGGTGTCGGGTGGGGGTGTTTGTTGGGTCATGGTTTAAGTATGTCATATCTGCGAAAGCGGGCACCCATCCCTATGCTAAAGATGGATACCCGCCTACGCGGGTATGACATTTTGACAAAGATCAGCTTGATTCTTTGACAGTCAGCGTGTAGGTGCCGCTGCTGTTGTCGTCAATTGAGCCAACTTCGAGAACGAGGTCGAGGTCGGCGGGGATTTCGAGGGTGAGGAAGCCGGCGTTGGTGGTGGTGTCGTCGAGGTTGTCGTTGGCGATGAGGAGGTTGCCGGCCGTATCGTACACCCGTAGCACTGGATCAAAGGCTTCGCTGCTAACAATAATGTCAATCACGTCGCCGTTTTTGACGGTGAGGTTATAGAGGTCGCGGAACTGGGGTTCGATGGTGCCGTCGCGGCTGTCGCCGAGGTTGATGGTGAGGGCGGGGTTGGTGCGAACGGCCGTTACCTCATCCAAATACCCAATCGCCGCCTGCAAGACTGGGTCGTCCGCGCTAAACAGCGTTTCCTCGTTGACCGGGACGCGGATGGTGGGTGGAACCCCCTTGCCTTCGATGTGGATGTTGCCGTCGGGGTCAACCGCTCGCCCCTGGGTGAAAGTGAAATATTCCCCTTCCGGCATTAGCACCCGGTCAATGCTGCCGCCCAGCCCGGCGGTGGGGTATTGCCCGACAATTTCGGCGCGGTTTTCGATGGTCATGTCGTAGCTAAAAAATTCGCAGGCGCTGGCGCAGTTGGGGCCAACCAGCACCGCAAGCTTGCCGTGGTATCGCTGTTCGGCCGGGGGCAGGTAGAACTGCTGCCTGTTGCGCTCGTCGAAGAAAAAGTCATCCAGCTCTTTCTCATAGTAGCCGGTGTTGCCTAACGGTAGCTCTTCGTCAAAGAAGTAGGCGGCCATTTGGTCGGCCAGGAAGCCGCTGCCGCCGCCGTTTTGCCGCATGTCAATGATGAGGCCGCGCACGCCGCCATCGTTGAAGGTTTGGATCATCCGTTCCCAAAGCTGGATGGTCAGCAGTTCGTTGTCGGAGAAGCTGTAGATTTGGACGTAGCCATAGCCGCTGGGGAGGATTTGGTAATCGAGCGGCAGTTCGGTTCCGTCCAGCCCGGTATTGAAGGAAGAGATATTGAAGCTGCTGAACTCGGAAACGGTGTTGAGGGTGATGGTTTTGGGGGAACTGTCCCCTGGGTTTTGGTAGGTGAGGCTGATTTGCTCGCCGAGCGGGGCGCGGATGGCGTAGCGAAGCTGCTGTAGGCGGCGGGTGTGGGAGGTGGAGAAGGGGGCGGAGTAGGCGATTCTGTTGTCTACGAAGTCGTCCACGGGGGTGTTGTTGATTGCCAAGATTTCGGCGCGAAGCTGGATGCCGGCCTGGGCGGCGGGGCCGTCTTCGAGCAGGTAGTTGACGATGGTGCGGCCGTCGTCGAGGTCACGAATGGCGAGACCGATGCCGCCGGAAACGGCCGTTTGGAAATCACTTTGGATAGCTGGCCCACTCACATGCCCATCGGGAATGGCCCAGGCAAAGTCGCGCAATGCCCGCAGGTAAGCCAGCGTGTCCTTGCTGTCGGTAGCGTCCATGAAGCGGGGCAAGAACTGTTCGCGTAGCGACTCCCAATCAACCCCTTTTAGCTCGGTAAAGGCGTATTCCTTGCTTAATTTGTCCACCAGGGCGTTAAAAGCGTCGGGGTAGGATTGGTTGGAGAGGTCAACCAGTGCCGCCCCTTCGGGTTCCAGCAGGTCAATGTGCTGTTGAGGGGAGCGGTCGAAGGTGAAGGGGGTGGTATCGAGGTTGACGACGGTGTAGCCTGGGGGCAAAGGGGTGCTGGTTTCGTCGCCGGTGAAGAGCAACCCGTCGGGGCCAAAGTCGGTGGGGAAGCCTTGCTGGTCGTCGGGGGCATAGACGAGGAGCTTGCCGCCGATGATTTCGCGGCGGGTGTCGGGGTTGCTGCTGACGAGGGTGGAGGCGTAGGCGGTGGACCAGCCGCCGCCGCCGAGGTCGCGCCGTTCGAGGAAGGGGTCGCCAAAGGTGTTGGTCCAGTAGGCGATGGCAAAAATTTGGATGCCGGTGTCGCTTTCGCCGTCGTTGTCTACGTCGCGCAGGCTGCCCTGCGGCTCAATGGGCAGGGAGAGGGTGTAGCTGAAGGGGGAGGTATAGAAGTCGCTGGTGATTTGACCGATGGTTTGGGAGGCGGGGGGCAAAATGAAGCTTTCGTTGCGGTCTACGAATCCGGCCTGGTCTTCGAGGATGATGATGGGTTCGGCAACGCCGAGGGTGAAGAAGGGGTTGGTGTAGGTGACTTGGCCGGAGATGGTTATTGGAGATTGGTTATTGGAGATTGGAGATTGGGAGGTTGGGGTGGGGGGAACGGCCGTTTCGGTGGGCATTGGCGTGGGTGTGGGTGTGGTGGTGGGGGGAACGGCCGTTTGTGTGGGCGCGGGTGTGACGGTGAGCGTGGCGGGAAGGGCGACCAGTGCGGTGGGGGTGTAGTTGGGTGGGGGTTGGGCGGGGCCACAGGCCACGGTGAGCAGGATGATGCCAATAAGCCACAAACGCCAGGTTGTCATAAGCGGGTTCCTCTACTTGTCGTTCAATATGGGGCTATTGTAGAACAGAATGGGGGAGGATGGAAGGGGAAAGAGGCGGTAGGGTGTGTGCTTTAGGCCAAAGCCAAAAATAAATGATCCGAAAAAGTAGTGTTTTTGGCTTTGGCTCACGGCTTTTTTAGCTTGAACGAGGGTCATTATTTTCTTGAAAAAGCCTTAGGTTCTGTTGACTTTTCAGAATTTGAACCGCAAAGTACGCAGAGGGCGCAGAGGAAGAAAAGAAAACAAGCTAAATCTCTGCGATCTTTGCGGTGAAATCTGCTTCTTTTTGCCAAATGTCAACAGAACCTAGCAAATATTCAGTCTGATTTGACCGTTTTTTGGTGTTATAGAATCGTTGACTTTTTTTAAGAAAATAGAAATAATGCCATCAGATTTCCTGCGTTGGGGCAAGTGCGGCAAACCAATGCCTACCTTAACCTTATACTGGCTCCGTCTGGAAAACGGCCGTTTCTGGGCAGAGCAAAGCGGATTATTGTTTGGGGAAGTAGCTGTGGGGTGGGGAGGCCAGCCATTCTGTTTTTGTGACAACGTAGCATAATTGCTAAACAAAATTAAGAACAAAGGAACTTGAGCAATGACCAAAGAAGAATTATTAGAACGATATGCCGCTGGCGAGCGAAATTTTGCTAGAGCCGAGTTGAGCGGTGCTGAAGACCTACAGGGTGTCAACTTGAGCGGTGCCGACCTGCGCAATGCCGACCTACAGGGAGCCAACCTGAGCGGTGCCAACCTGAGCAGTACCAATTTGCGCTATATCGACCTACAGGGAGCCAACCTGAGCGGTGCCAATCTGTTTGATGCCAACTTGTCTCAAACCTCTCTTTACCGTGTCAACCTGAGCGGTGCCAACCTGAAAAATGCCAACCTGAGTGATGCCAGCCTTATTGATGCTGATTTGAGTGGTGCCAACCTGAGCCATGCCAACCTGAGCCATGCCAGCCTAGAATATGCCAACCTGAGTCATGCCAATCTGCTTGATGCCAACCTGAGCAATGCCAACCTGAGAGGTGCCAACCTGAGTGATGCCATCAATAAGAACAAACGAACTGAAGCAATGACCAAAACAGAACTGTTAGAAGCCTACGCTGCTGGCAAGCGAGATTTTACTGGGGCCGACCTGAGCGGTATCAACCTGAATGGTGCTATCCTAAGCGATGCCAACCTGAGCTATGCCAACCTGAGCGGTACTGACCTGAGCTTTGCTATCTTGAGCCGTGCCGACCTGAACAGTGCCGACCTACAGGGAGCCAACCTGAGCGGTGCTAACTTGAGAGAGGCCAACCTGAGCGATGCCAACCTGAGCGATGCCGACCTGAGCGGTGCCAACCTGCACCGTGCCGACCTGAGTGGTGCCAACCTGAGCCATGCTAACCTGAGTGGTGCTAAGCTGAGAGGTGCTGACCTGAGCGATGCTAAACTCGATGGTGTTATTGGTTACACAGGTTAAAAGCTGGTGTACTTTGCTTGTTGTCTTGCTGGGAAAAACGGCCGTTTTCCAACAAGGTGGCTGCAAATGATTGGCTGGGGAATCAGTTATAGGGTCAGGAGCCAACCAAAGTGTTTTGTGACAACATAGCATAATTGCTAAACAAAATTAAGAACAAAG
>JAGQGA010000211.1 GCA_020432595.1 Anaerolineales bacterium
TGACAGGAAAGCAGAAGCAAATGGCCTGCCACACCTGGCGCAAATGATCCAGAATAAAGGCGGGGCGTAATTTGTCGGCAGCGTCGGGCAGGCCGTTTTCGGTGATGTAGATGGGCTTGTTGTAGGGTAGGACGCTTTTGATGACGCGATAAAGACCGTAAGGGTAGATTTCGCTGTAGTTGCCATCACTGACAACGGTTCCGGCCGGCCATTCGCGTTCAATCCAGTCAAAGCCAAGGCCGAGCTTGGTGTAGAAGCGGGTGTAATAGTTGATGCCGACAAAGTCGAAGCTGTTGGCAAGGTGGGGAATGGTGCCACGACCAAAGGGGGAGGGTAAACGGCCGTTAACCATCGCCCCCATCCACGCCTTGTTAAACAGCCAATCAATTCGGCCGGCCCACCACCGCCCAACTATCCCACTCCCTGGCTTGGCCTCAAAAATCGGCATATTCTTGGCAATGCCCACCTCTGCCGCCGGATACGCTTCCTTTATAATGTGATAGGCGCGGGCATGACATGCCAACAGTCGCCCAAACGCCTCCCGCAGCCCATACCACCCCGGCCGCTGAGGAGGTGGAAAAGTGCCGTCCAGGTAGCGCATAAACAGGTAAACCATCGGCTCGTTAATCGTGATCCACTTGGGTACCAAATCCCCCAGCCGGTCTACCACCTTGCCCACATACCGGCCAAAATAATCCAGCACAATCTCGCTGTTAAAATCACCCTTTTCCACCAGCCACAGCGGGTTGGAAAAGTGGTGGAGCGTGACCATTGGCTCAATCCCCCGGTCAACCATCCCCTGCAAGATGGCGCGGTACCGTTCCAGGGCTGCTTCATCAAAAACGCTAGGCTCTGGCTCAATGCGGCTCCATTCTAGCGACAGCCGGTGGGCATTGGTGCCTATTTCCGCCGCCGCGTCCAGGTCAGCTTCGGCATTGGCCCACCAATTGCTGGCTAACCCGGAGCGGTGGCCGTTGAGGATGGTGCGCGGCTGTGTTTCCCACGCCCACCAATCGCTGTTTGTATTATTGCCCTCGACCTGAAAAGCGGCCGTTGCCGTTCCCCAGCGAAAATCTGGGGGAAAAAGCATTTTTGCTGTTGCCACCGTTGTCACCCAATTTCCAAATCATTAATTTTTGCCATACATACTAGCCTATGGTAATCTTTTTTCGTAAAGTACAGCACCTTCGACAAAGCATAGCAGATTTTTAGCAAAAAGGGTCTACTGGGGAGCAAATGCGTTTTGTTGAAACAAAACACGTTGTTATACTTTATTCCTTGTTATTCATACCCAATGTTTTAATGATGCAGAGGAGAAGGTCAACCAAACCATAAGGTGATTTGGGAGGAATCTGTGAGAGATTTAGTTCCGCTAAGTGGCTATTATTACCCTAACAAAATGGGGCGCATTCTTTTGGTGGCGATGGAAGAAGTGATGGGGCGCAATGGCTTAAACGCCTTGCTCAACCTGACCAGTATGCAGCAATTCATTGACACATTACCCCCTGACAACCTGGAGCGCGGGTTTGATTTTGCCAATATCTCCAACCTCAACCAAGGGCTGGATGAAATTTATGGGCCACGAGGCGGGCGTGGGTTAGCGTTGCGGGGTGGGCGGGCCATCTTTTCGCGTGGTCTCAAGCAGTTTGGCGCTTTGGCTGGCGTAGGTGACCTGGCCTTCAAAGTGCTGCCGCTGCAAACCAAGCTAAGAATAGGCGTACCGGCCGTTGCCCGCATTTTTTCCCAATTTAGTGACCAAACCAGCCGTGCCAAGGAGTTTGATGACCACTTCATGTATTATATTGACCGTTGCTCGATGTGCTGGGGGCGACATGCAGACCGCCCCACCTGCTTTATTGCCGTGGGCATTTTGCAGGAAACGTTGCGTTGGGTAAGCGGTGGGCTAGAGTTCCGCGTAGATGAGATAGAATGTATTAGCATGGGGGCTAAGAGTTGTGTCTTCAAGATCGACAAGGAACCTATCAAATAGGTCACCGAGGTAACGTGTGGTTGACGAAAAGAAAAAACAAACCATTTTTATCGTAGAGGATGACGTTGACCTTTGCGAAATGCTAACGGCGTATTTTCGCGTGCAGGGCTATGATGTGAAAAACGCGAACCGAGGGGAGGATGCTGTCACAGCGATTCAAGAAGTGCTGCCTGACCTGGCTGTGCTAGACATTCGCTTGCCTGATATAGATGGTTTTGAAGTGTGCCGTAAAATGCGTGAAGGGCGACGTACGCAAAATATCCCCGTTATTTTTCTGACTGAGAAGCGTGAACAAACGGATATTTATGGTGGGTTGCAGCTTGGTGCTGTGGATTACATTACGAAGCCGTTTGATATTCAGGAACTGCGGCTGCGCGTTCGCAATGCCCTGAAACGCACCCAGTTGACCAATCAATTTAACCCCGTCACCACCTTGCCCGAAGGCTCTATTGTGAGTGAGCAGCTAGACAAGCTGTTGGGGCAACCTGATTGGGGGGTGGTCTATATCCAAATGGGTGGGCTGACCGCGTTTCGTGACAAATACGGTTTTGTGGCGGCGGATGATGTGACACGGGCGGTGTCGGTGATGATTGGCAATGCGCTGAAAGATGCGGGCAGCCCGGATGATTTTATCGGCCACACCAATAGCCATGATTATGTGATTTTGACGACGGCCGGCCGACAAAAACGGTTGGCAGATCGGTGTCGAATGCGCTTGCAGCCATCTATCCAATACTTTTACCCGGCCTTGGATCGGAACCGGGTCAAACTGCTGCCGGAAGCGGAGCGGCTTTCCATTCAAGTGTCGAGTATGTCGGCGGCGGACAACAACCCCAGTGAGGTGAGGGCGCTCATTCGGACGATTCCGGGGTGGGATTAGCCCCACAATGGACGAGAAGGGCTAGCAATAGCCCTCTTTTTTTGCGTATGAAGCGATTGGGCAATTACAAAAATGACCTTTTGATGATGGCGGTTTATCTGGTGCTACCGCTGCTGCTGTTTGGCAACGTGACGCTGGGAAACAAAACGATGCTGCCGGCCGACAACCTGTTTCAATGGGAACCATGGACGGCCGTTTCTGCCCAATTTAACCTGCCTTTGTCGCCCGACGGCCGGCCCATCCCGCAAAACCCACTCATCGGTGACCTCATCATCCAAAACTACGTCTGGAAACAATTCGTCAACGATAGCCTCCGCGACGGCCAACTCCCCCTGTGGGCACCCAATCTCTTTGCCGGGGTTCCCTTTTTAGCCACCGGCCAGCACGCCGCCCTCTACCCCTTTTCCATCTTCTTTCTCATTTTGCCCCTCACCAAAGCGTATGGCTGGTACACCGTCAGCCAAATTTGGCTGGCCGGGGCGTTGGCCTACGTCTTTGGCCGCGTGTTGGGGATGAAGCGACCCAGCGCGGCGCTGATGGGGCTGGCGTATCAGGGCAGCGGCTTTTTATTGGTCAGCGCCGCCGTCTTTCCCATGATCATTGGCGCGGTGGCGTGGCTGCCGCTGCTGTTGGCCTGCCTTGAGCAACTGGTGCGGCGGCGCGGGCAGCCGCTCATTTGGGCGGTCATCGGTGCCATTGCTCTCGGCTGCCAAATCTTGGCCGGGCACGCCGAATTTACCTACTATACCCTGCTGATTATGGCACTTTACGTTGGCTGGCGGCTCGTTAGCGAACTGTTTTGGTCAGATGAACCACTGGTTGGCAATCGGTGGCGACTGCGGCTGCTTAACCCTGCTGGCTGGCTGGCTGGCATGGTGCTAGTTGGCCTGATGCTGGGAGCCATCCAGTTTATCCCTCTGTTTGAAGTCGGCCAAACCAACTTCCGCGAAGGTTCCAGCACCTATGAGGAAGTGATTGGTTATGCCTTCCCCAAGCGGCGCATCTTGACGCTGGCACTGCCCAACTTCTTCGGCAACCCGGCACACCACAGCTATGTGGATGTGTTTAGCGGCCAGCGCGAACCGTTTGTGACCAACGTGGCGGGCAATGTCAACCCGTGGGGGGCGTATAGCAGCAGTTGGGGGATTAAAAACTATGTCGAGGGGGGCATTTACCTGGGCATTGTGCCGCTGGTGTTGGCGTTGCTGGCAGGCTGGGCACTGTTTCGCCCCGGCATGGATCGCGCTCGCCGCAGCCAAACGCTGTTTTTAAGTGGCCTCAGCCTGCTATCGCTTTCCTTCATCTTTGGCACGCCGCTTTATGCTATTTTGTATTACGGTCTCCCCTTTATCAACCAGCTCCACACTCCGTTCCGCTGGGTTTTCCCGCTGTCGCTGTGCGTGGCGGTATTGGCGGGTTTTGGGGGGGATTATTTGATTCAGCAGCGTGGGGAGTGGGGCGTAGGGTGTGCGGCTCCCCACTCCCTACACCCCACTCCCCACGCCCTACTTCTCCTACGCGCCAAACCGTCAGTTATTGCCTTCCTCGCCGCCCTCCTCGTTTGGGGCGGGGTGGCGGCTTTGCTGGGGTTGGCGGGGTCGTGGGTTATTTACGGCCGTTTACAACCTCTCGTTGAGCGTGTTCTCCTCAGCATGGCACTAGCCGCCGATGCCTTTCCCAATGCCCAGGCGTTTTACAGCTACCTGTTTCCCCAATTTTTGCAGTTAGGTGTAATGCTGGTCGGGTCGGGGGTGGTGTTGCGATTGAGCCAGGGAAAAAACGGCCGTTTTTTCCCCCACCTCGCCGCCATCCTCCTCATCCTCGACCTCTTCCTCGTCAATCGCGGCTTCCACGCCGCCGTTGACCCCGCCCTGCTGGCCTATGAACCGCCGCTGGTGCATTGGCTGCGGCAGCAGCCAGGATCGTGGCGGCTTACTACCTTCGATTCGCAGGGGCAAAAACCGCTCAACGCCAACGCCGGTTGGCTGTTGGGGTTTGAAGACGTGCGCGGCTACGACTCCATCATCCCCAAACAGTTTACCAACTACATGGCCGCCATTGAGCCGCAAAACGAACTTCCTTTCAACCGCATTCAGCCCATTGCCAACTGGCAATCGCTCAACTCGCCGCTGCTCGATGTGCTGAACGTCAAATATATCATCAGTCAGGAAGCGGTTGATCTGCCCAAGCTGCAGCAGGTGTGGCAGGAAGGCAACCTGCGCGTCTACGAAAACCTGGCCGTCGCTCCCCGCGCCTACACGCTGCCACAAACACAAACGGCCGTTGTTCCCGATGCGTTAGTGGCGATGACGACCCAATATGACCCGCGCAACTTTGTTGTTGTGGAGACTGGAGAGTGGGGCGAAGCGCATAACTCCCCACTCCCTACACCCAACTCCCCACTTCTCTATACCCCCGCCACCATCACCAGCTACCGCAACATTGAAGTGTGGGTAGATACGGCCGTTAACGAACCCTCCTGGCTCATTCTCAACGACAGCTATGCACCGGGGTGGAAAGCCTTTTTACGGCCGTTTGGCGGCGAAGAAGCCGATGAGCGCGAAGTCGAAATTGTGCGCGTCAACGGCAACTTTCGCGGGGTCATCATCGGCCCCGGCCAATGGACAGTGCGCTATCGCTACAGCCCGCGCAGCTTCCAGCTTGGCGGTCTCATCAGCTTCATGGGGGTGATTGTCATCGCCTTTGGCCTCATCGTCGGCGGCTGGCGGCGGTATGTTCGCAGCGACAGCCAGCTTTCCGCCACCCATAGCGTCATCAAAAACAGCGGCGCACCCATGCTGCTCAACCTGTTCAACAAGCTGATTGATTTCGCCTTTGCCGCCTTCTACTTGCGGCTGCTTGGCCCCGCCGATGCTGGCAGCTACAGCTTTGCCATCGCCACCGCCATCATCTTTGAAATCCTCTCCAACTTCGGCCTCAACATCCTCATCGTCCGCGACGTAGCCCAGGCCAAAGATCGCGCCAGCAGCTACCTGCTTAATACAACGGTTCTACGACTCTTTACTAGCAGCGTGGCTTTGCTTCCAGTCATTGTCTTTGTGGTTGGCTCCCGTTTTTTTGCCAACCCCATCAGCAACGCTGAACTGCTGGCACTGGCCTTCATCATCATTGGAATGCTCTTTTCCGGCATGTCGCAGGGGGTGACGGGGCTGTTTTATGTCTTTGAACAGGCGGAAATCCCGGCGGCCATGACCACCGTCACCACGCTGCTCAAGGTCGGGTTTGGGGTGCTGGTGCTGCTGCTGGGGTATGGCTTTGTTGGATTAGCGGCCGTTTCCATCATCGTTAACCTCATCACCCTGGCGGTGCTGGGGCGGCTGGCCTTTGCCCGTTTCCCCCTGCCCGGCCCCTGGCAACTGGATTGGCCGCTCCAGCGTCAAATGGTGGGCAAAGGGTTTCCGCTGATGCTCATCCACCTGCTGCAAACCGTTTTTATCTCGGTAGACGTGGTGATCCTGCGCTTTATCAACGGCTCCGAAGTGGTGGGTTGGTACAACAGCGCCTACAAATGGTTCAACGCCCTGCAAATTGTCCCCTCCTTTTTCACCCTTGCCCTGTTCCCTATCATCTCCCGCGCCATTCACGACAACATGGCAACGGCACAGCGCATGTACCGGCTGTCGCTCAAGCTCATGCTGCTGCTGGCACTGCCGATTGCCACCGCCACTCATTTTCTGGCTTATGAACTGGTGGGTTTGCTGGCAGGAGATCGATTTTTGCCGCACGGGGCGGTAGCCCTGCAAATTATCATGTGGTCTATTCCCATTGGCTGGCTCAACAGCGTCACCAATTATGTACTCATTGCCCTGGGGCTGGAGCGAATGCAGCCGCGAGCGTTTACGCTGGCAGTGGGGTTCAACATTGTCACCAACCTCCTCTTCATCCCCCGCGTGGCAAATGGCTATCCGGCAGCGGCGGTGACAACGGTGCTGTCGGAACTGGTGCTGCTGGCGGTGTTTGATTATTATTTGCGGCAGCGTATGGCGGGGCTAAATTGGCTGTCGTTTTTGGCGCGGCCGCTGGCAGCAACGGCCGTTATGTTCCTCACCATGTGGGCTGCCAGCCAGCTACACGTCCTGCTTGCCGCCCTGCTTGGCCCCGTCGCCTATCTGCTCGCCCTCTGGCTGTTGCGCGTCGTCGGTGACGAAGAACGGGACATTTTGCGCTCCATTCTGCCCGCCCGCCTCGCTACCCGCCTCAAATTTGCGTAGCCAAACAAGCGATTAGAGGTTGGAGATTGGAGATTATGATGGGCAATTATTATCTTCCAAGTTGTGCATAGACAGATCACAATTCTGTCATACAATGTTCCCATGAAAACAAAATTTCAGACCCCGCCCATTGATTGGTATCACATCTCTCTCATTCGCAAAATGAGCGTTTGTGAAAAAAATCGGCAGGCATTTTCAGCGGCTGAGTTTGCTTTGCGGCAGAAACGCTTGTTGTTACGCCACCAGCATCCTGATTGGGATGCGGCGATGATTGACCAAACAGCACGGCGACTGGTGTTCACAAAGGATCCTCGTCGCAAATGACCCGGCAAAACCCTCTTGAGCAAGAAAAAGCTTTTGGTGGTGTATTAGATGTCCTAAATGCCATCGGGGCTACCTATGCCATTTGGGGAGGTTTGGCAGTTGTTGCTTATGGCGAACCGCGCTTTACGCTGGATATGGATGTTTTGTTAAGCCCTTATGGATTTTCGGAAAACCTGTTTGTTAAGCGGCTGGCTGAAATGAGTTACCATGTTGATAAGGGGGCCGTCCTCAATGCGCTTGGCGGCGGATATTTTAATGTCATTCATTTGCCTACGGGAATAAAAACGGATTTTTATGTCCCGACAGACATTGCCGTGCGTCAAATGTTACAAAACCGAGTTTGGCTGCCATTTGATGAGATGCGAACGGCCGCTTATGTGTCGGCTGAAGCGGCTATTGTGAGCAAGCTAATTGCTTATGTTAACAGCCAATCAAGTCGACACTTGGAAGATATTGCTTCAATCATTCGTGTGCAAGGCAATAATTTGCGGAGATCAATTATTGAGCAGCAAGTGATCCAATTAGATGTTTTTGATCTTTGGCAAACTATTTGGGCAGAAAATTGTGAGTCATAACTCATCGTGCGTCACCGTTTCCTGTCTTTATGTTTTCTCCTCCTTGCCGCCTTTTTCCGGCTCTATGGCTTTGTTTCCTTTTCCCCGCCGGGGCTAACCCATGATGAAGTTGCCAACTGGCTGATTGTGCAGGACATTTTGGCGGGCAAACACGCCATTTATTTCACCCGTGCCTATGGCCACGAGGCGGGCTTTCACTATGTGCAGGCGGCGTTTGTGGCGTTGCTGGGTGACAATGCGCTGGCGCTGCGACTGCCGGCCGCCTTTTTCGGCTTGCTCTTAGTAGCGGTGGTCTATGCGCTGGGGCGAGAGTTGTTTGGGCGGCAGGTAGGGGTGTGGGGGATGGGATTAACGGCCGTTCTCTTTCCCGCCATCTTCTTCA
>JAGQGA010000212.1 GCA_020432595.1 Anaerolineales bacterium
TGCCAGCGCATCGGCCGGCACCAGCGCCAGCTCAATGTCATCACGCAGGGAAGAGGGCGTAACCAGCGAACTGTTGACCACCAGCAGCCCACCTGGTTTCACCAGCGGCTCATATTTATCAAACGACGGCTGGTTGAGGACAATGGCAATGTCAGGATGGGTGACGGTGGGGGCACCAATAAGGCGGTCACTGATGATGACGGTGCAGTGGGCTGTGCCACCGCGCATTTCCGGGCCGTAAGAGGGAATCCAGGTGACAAAACGGCCGTTTTCCATCCCCGCATACGCCAGCAGTTGCCCCGCAAACAGCACCCCTTGGCCGCCAAAACCAGCAATCACCACAGACGGTTCGCTCATCATTGGCCTCCTCGCTGGCTTCGCGCCCGCAGCGGCTCCGCCACCTTAAAATCACCCAGCGGGTACACCGGAATCATCTCCTCGCGCACCCAGTCGCACGCGGCACCGGGGGCAACCCCCCAGTTGGTGGGGCAGGTGGAGAGCAATTCGACCAAGCTAAAGCCGAGGTGCTGCATTTGCG
Source organism: Anaerolineales bacterium (assembly GCA_020432595.1). The sequence goes on from JAGQGA010000212.1 coordinate 539, forward strand.
CCTCAAACGCCAACCGGATCGCTTTTTTGGCCTGGATGACGTGGCGGGCATCGTGCAAACTGCGGCGCACGCTGTAGGCCACGCCCGGCAGCCCCGCCATTAGTTCAGCAATATGGAGCGGCGTGCCGCTGAGTTTGGGGTCGCGCCCCAGCGGTGACGAGGTGGTCTTTTGCCCAATGAGGCTGGTGGGGGCCATTTGACCGCCGGTCATGCCGTAGACAGCGTTGTTGATAAAAATGATGGTGATGTTTTCTCCCCGTGACGCGGCGTGAATTGCTTCGCCAATGCCAATGGAAGCCAAATCACCGTCGCCCTGGTAGGTAAAAACGATGTTGTCGGGGCTGACGCGCTTGATGCCGGTTGCCATGGCCGGGGCGCGGCCGTGCGGTGCTTCGCAAGCGTCCACGTCGAAGTAGTCGTAGGCAAAGACGGAGCAGCCGACGGAAGCGACCAAAATGGTGCGCTCGCGGATGTTGAGTTCGTCAATGGTTTCGGCCACCAGCCGGTGGGCGGTGCCATGGGTGCAGCCAGGGCAGTAGTGGGTGCGGTTGACGCTAAGGGCGACGGGGCGTTCGTAGACGACTTTTTCGCTGATCATGCTAATACCCCCACAGGTGAATAATCTGGGTCGAGGTAGTAGTTGTACAATCCGTGAACGACGCGCTCAATTTCGTCGGGGGTGGGGATGACCCCGCCGGTGCGGCCGGTGAAGTAGACGTTGGCCGCGTCGCCCACCGCTTCTTTGACATCGTGGAACATTTGCCCGGCGTTCATTTCGACGACGAGCAGGGTGTCTACCTGCTGGGCAAGTTCGCGCAACGGCCGTTCCGGGAAGGGCCACAGGGTAATGGGGCGCAGCAGGCCAACGGGGAAACCATCTTGCCGCAGGTGATCAACGGCCGTTTGTGCCACCCTTGCTGCCGTGCCAAACGCCACCAGTACTGAATCCGCGTCTTCCGTGCGGTAACAGTCGTAGCGCACTTCATGCCCCTGAATGAGTGCCAGCTTGTCCTGGATCTGGTTGTTAAGGGCTTCCAGATTATCGGCTCCTAAATAGAGCGAGGTGATGACATTTTTGGGTCGGCCGGCCGCGCCGGTGAGGGCCCAAAACGGCCGTTTTTCCCGCTTGGGGCGCATGGGTGGCAGTTCGGCCGGCTCCATCATCTGCCCAATCGCCCCATCAGCCGCCACAATCACCAGCGTCCGATATGTTTCCGCCAGATCAAACGCCAGCACCGTCAAATCAATTGCCTCCTGCACCGTCGCCGGAGCCAGCACAATCGGGTGGAAATCCCCGTGTCCCGCCGACTTTGTGATCTGGTTGTAGTCGCTTTGGCTGGGCTGGATATTGCCCAGCCCTGGGCCGCCGCGCATCACATCAATCACCACCACCGGTACATTTGACCCGGCGATATAGCTAAACCCTTCCTGCATTAGGCTGATGCCGGGGCTGCTGGATGAAGTCATCACCTTTGTTCCCGCCACGGCCGCGCCATACACCATGTTGATGGCGGCCACTTCGCTTTCGGCCTGCAAAAAGACCCGATCCAGCTCAATCATGCGCCGCGCCATGTGTTCTAGCAGTTCCGTTTGCGGGGTGATGGGGTAGCCAAAATATGCCTCACACCCTGCCCGAATGGCGGCCTCGGCCAGTGCCACATTACCTTTTAAGAGTTGTTTACTCATTTCACTTTCCTCTGTCTTTTTAAGCAGGGACGGCTACATCACGGTAAACGATGATGCACGCCTCTGGGCAAACAACGGCGCACAGGGCGCAGCCCGTGCATTTGTTGTCGGGGTCATTAAGTATAACGGGATAGTAACCGGTGCTGTTGCGCTGTGGGGCCAGGGAAATGACGTGGGGCGGGCAGGCTGTTCGGCACAGTTCGCATCCTTTGCACCGCTCGGCATCAATGAATATTCTGCCGTGAGCCATTGGTTTCCTCCAACAATGAGGGGTTGGAGATTGAAGACTGGAGATTCACACTCTCCAATCTCTACTCCCCAATCTCTAACGCGGACAAGCCGCAACCCAAACGATGAATCAACTACAGATAAACACAGATGACAACAGATAAGAAAATCAGTGTTTATTTGTTTTCATCTGTCGTTCATTTTGATCTATTGCATCTATAATCAGTATGGGGCAAAACAGGGGTTATTTGCAGTGACAAACAGCAGAGGATGGGCAGATGAACGTCATTAACTTGTTGCCGCCGCTTCCGGGAACGAAATATGTACCCCCCGAACTTTCCTAATCTGAGGATTTGGCGTTGAAATAACAATAGACACCGGTCTTCGATAGGCTCAATGCATCCATTAATTCACGTATCAACGCCCCATTTGCTTGCTTGGCTTGCATCTGGTCATGTTGTGCATCAGTTGGCTTCCGCGTTGCGCCCAATTTGCCCCCTCTCTTTTTTGCTTTCGTTGTCGCTCTGCCCGAATTTCTGTCTCAAACTGTGCGATTGTGCCAAGCATATTAGATAGAAGCCGTCCTGTCGCATCATCTGGCTCTTTGGTACTATCTACTTGATGAAATCCCGATTGGATTTCTTCCAGAGCATTTGTGCCTTTATTTGTTCACGATGAGAATTGATAGCCAGTAGTTGTTTGAAATTCAATGTCAGATTTAAACGGGATTATATAGCATAGTGGGACGTAAACTTTTGCTGTCGAGACGCAAAATCTTGCGTCTCGACCTTATAACGACAAATCAATCTGCTTCCAGCGGCCGGCGCGAAAACGGAACAGATAGAGCAGTGCCAGTGTGGTCAGATAAACCAGTGCACTGAACCACGCCCCCCACACGCCCCCATCCAGCCGAAACAAAATGACCCAGGTGAGAGGAATAAACAGCCCCCAGGCCAGGAGAATGCGCCCCCACATGGTGAAGCGGGTGTCGCCCGCCCCGTTGAGCGCCCCCGCCAGCACAATGCCAATGGCATCAAAAATCTGGTACAATGCTACCAGCCGTAGAATGGTTACACCGGCCTCGATGACACGCGGGTCATCGCTAAAAATGCCCATCAACAGTTCTGGGGCAATGAGGTAGCTGAGGCCGATTAGCCCCATACCAATCATCGCCACAACGACCGCCCGATAAGCCGCTTTTTCGGCCAGATCGGGGCGTTTGGCTCCCAAATATTGGGCGACCAGGCTGGAGGCGGCCATGTTGATGGCAACGCCAAAGGTGAAGGAGAGGCTCATAAATTGCAGGGCGATTTGGTTGGCGGCCAGCACCTCGGTTCCCAGCCGCGCCAGCAGGGCAAAAAAGAGGCTGAAGGAAGCGATTTCGATGAAGTCGCCCAGCCCCAGCGGCAGACCAACCCACAGCAGTTGGCGCAGTTCCGGCCAGCGGGCGAGTTGAGGAACGGCCGTTCTGTACACCCTTCGATTCCTCCTACTCCACAAAATCGCCCCGCTCAACAGGGCATTCACCCCGTTTGCCATCACCGTCGCATAAGCCGCCCCCGCCACCCCCAGCCTCGGGAACCCCAAATTGCCCGGCACCAGCAGCCAATCCAGCCCAATGTTGAGCAGCACCGTGATCCAGGCCAGAATCATCGGCGTGCGCGAATCGCCGCGCCCCACCAGGAAGCCCCAAACGACGGCGCTAAACATGATAAACGGAATTTCCACGGCGCGGATTTGCAAATAGGTGGTGCCAAGTGCCGCCACCTGTGAGCCATCGTTAGGGTCAAACAAAATCATGACCTGGGCAAAGAGCCACGGCAGGGCAAAAACGGCCAAAGAAAGCCAGGCGATCATGTTCAGGCTGCGCCAAACGGCCGTTCCGATCTTCCCCTCATCCCCCTCCCCATGCGCCCGACCCACAAACACCACCGTGCTGTTGGCCGCACTGCGAAACAGCATTAGCACGGCAAAATACAGCACCGCCGCCAGCCCCACCGCCCCCACCGCTTCCGTACCAAGCTGCGAAACAAAGAAGGTATCAACTACCCCCAGCAGCGTTTGCGACAAATTTTGCAGCACCAGCGGCCCCGCCAGCAGCAAAACCTGCCGCGTCAGCCCTGTCTTTTTTAGTTTTTCCAAAGGTTGGTCCATAAATAAATCACCCAATACTTGTGTTTAGCAGGCTAAGAGTTAAGAAATGGATGCGCGGATGACGCGGATTGCAGCGGGTGAACGCGGATTTTTTCTTTTATCCGCGAAAATCCGCCATGCTTCGTGTCATCCGCACATCTATCCCAACTTTTCACTAGCTTGCCTGCCCTATGAAAAGGGCATTCTGTCATTTTACCCCACTTTAGCGGTGATAAAAGGGTGGCGCAGGGGCGGCTGCCTAAGTGCACTAACCTTATGGCACACGCAACCGCAAACAGACCGCCAAAGAATTTGGTGCTGTTTTGAGGGGGATTGCCGAGTGAGGTTTCTTCAAGTACTATTTGTACTGGGAGCTATACCTTCTCGATCATGGCCTATGATCATAGGGTATCTACTAGCACTGGCTGTGCGATGACGGGGGCTACGCTATCGAGGGGCGGCCTATCCGACGTTGAGCGGGTTGCACATTTTTGCTGATTTTGGTAACGGCCGTTTCTGGCATTGGTCAACGGCCGATGAGATCAATTGGATGGCAACTGAGTTGGGTCAATTGGTGGCGAACCCAAGTGGTTTTGGCGAAGATGGTTAGGGGGAATTGTATTTTGATGGGGTGGTTCACCAAGTGGCTGAACCCAGCTTTGTTTGCCCAAATTCTGCAATGAGGTGGAAAATGAATCGTATCGCGATGACACGACCTGGTTTGGTGTTTGGTTTGGCATTGATCGTGGGAGTGGTAACGGCCGTTATTACCCCCTCAACCCCCGCTACGGGTGCTTCGAGCATCCCTCCTACGATTGCCGCCACTTTGTATGCTTCTGGTCTTTCTGAGCCAGTCGATATCGCCAATAGCGGTGTCACTGGCGATGCACGCTTGTTCGTTGTTGAAAAGCAAGGGCGGATTAAAGTCGTTGATGATGGCGGAACGGTGCGGACGATCCCCTTTCTTGACATCACTGACCGGGTTGTTGCCGGATCCCCACCAGTTGAAACAGGGCTTCTCGGCCTTGTGTTTCACCCCGATTATGAAACCAACGGCTTCTTTTATGTCAACTATACTGCCCCGAGCTTCTTGCGCAGCCGTATCTCCCGATTTACCGTCACCGATGATCCCAACGTAGCTGATCCCAATAGCGAAAAGATCATTTTAGAACAGCTCCAGCCGGAGAGTTATCACAATGGAGGCGATCTCGCCTTTGGCCCAGATGGGCTGCTTTACATCCCGCTAGGGGATGGGGGTGGATCGGGGGATCCAAACAATTATGCCCAAGACTTAACCACCCTATTGGGTAAAATTGTGCGTATTGATGTCGATGCTGAGCCGGGAATCGCCCCTGATTGCGATGGCCTGGGCACGGGGAGTTATACTGTGCCCCCCGATAACCCACTGGTGGACGGCCGTTTCGGAGCCTGTGATGAGATTTGGGCGATTGGCTTCCGCAATCCGTGGCGCTTTAGTTTTGATCGAGCCACCGGGGATATGTTTATCGGTGACGTTGGGCAAAATGGCTGGGAAGAGATTGACTTTCAACCTGCCCTTAGCACTGGCGGCGAAAATTATGGTTGGCGTTGTTATGAGGGGAATCACCCTTACAACACGACGGCGTGTCAATCAATGGGCGCTTATGTGTTCCCGGTCACTGAATATGGTCGTGACGGCGGGCATTGTTCGGTGATAGGGGGGTATGTTTATCGGGGGGCGATGTATCCAGCCATGGTAGGCTACTATCTCTACGCTGATTTTTGTAGTAGCAATTTCTGGACGTTGACTTGGGATGGTGCCAATTGGGTCAATACCTCCATCGGCACCTTAGGGTTAAGCTCACCATCTAGCTTCGGCGAGAATGTTGATGGGGAGATGTTTGTCGCAAGTTTAAATGGTTCTGTCTACGCTCTTTCAGTTCCAGGGGAGACACCAACGCCAACACCTACCCACACCAGCACCCCCACGCTAACCCCAACCCCTACTCCGACCGGCACCCCTACGCTAACCCCAACCCCCACTCCGACCAGTACCCCCAGCCAAACCCCATCGGCGACACCCGATCCAGATATATTTTATGAGTATTTGCCCTTGGTCGCCAATGAACCCTGAACACAGAGAGCCAAAGGACACAGAGAACACGAAGGTAGAGAGAAGGTTGGCGGTCTAGCGATTGCTCAATCATAAAGCAATGGTCTAATCGAGAGGGCATGTAAACGGGTGTCATGAAGGGTGGCACGAGCGCGGCTACCCAAGTACACTAGCCCTATGGCACACGCAACCACAAAACCACAAACCGACCGCCAAATTCTTTGGCGCTGCTTCCGTTATCTGGGTGAATTTCGTCGCTACGTGGTCGGCATTTACCTGCTGATGGTCATCATCAACTTGATCAATGTTTCCCTGCCCCAAATCATTCGCTGGATGATTGACCAGGGGATTTACGGCGGCGATTTGTCGCTGCTGGGGTGGGGGGTGCTGGGGCTGCTGGGCATCACGGCGGTGAAAGGGGTTGCCATTTACTACCAGGGCATTTGGGGCGAAATTTCTTCGCAGGGGGTGGCCTACACGCTCCGCAATGCCATCGTCCACAAGCTAACGACGCTCTCCTTTGCCTTTCATGACCGCACCGAAGCGGGGCAAATTCTTTCGCGCACGCTGCAAGATGTGGAGCGGATTCGCTTTTTGACGGGGCGCGCCGGGCTGCGGCTGATTGAGGGGACGGTGCAGTTGCTGTTAACGGCCGTTATTCTCATCACCATGAACCGCAACCTCGGCCTACTCGTCATCCTCACCCTGCCGCTGCTCTTCCATCGTGCCTATCACTTTGGCCGCTATTTCCGTCCCCTTTCCATCCAGATTCAAGACCAGTTGGCGGTGTTGACGACGCGGCTGGAGCAGAATTTGCGGGGCATAACGGCCGTTAAAGCGTTCGCCCAGGAAACCGCCGAAACCGACCGCTTCATCACCGAAAACGAAAAATGGTTTCAGCTTTCCGCCAGAGCCGCCCGCATCGAAGCCATCAACAGCCCCATGCTTGACCTAATCGCCAACGGCGGCACGCTGCTCATTTTGGGCTACGGCGGCTGGCTCGTCATTCAGGGGCAGCTTACCCTCGGTGAACTCGTTGCCTTCACCACCTACCTTGCCCAGCTTATCCGCCCCATCCAGCTTATGGGGCGTATCATCCCCATTATCGCTATTGCGGCCTCCGCTGGGGAGCGTATCTTTCAAATCCTTGATGCACCTTCCGACGTAACCGACAGTGCCGACGCGCAGCCAATTGCCACCAGCCGGGGGCTTGTCCGTTTTGAACACGTCTCTTTTGCCTACCAGGACGGCCGCGAAGTGCTGCACGACATTGATTTTGTGGCCCAGCCGGGGCAGGTGGTGGCGCTGCTTGGCCCCACGGGGTCGGGCAAATCCACCGTCATCAATCTGCTCTCCCGTTTTTATGAGCCAACAAACGGCCGTATTACCCTCGACCACCAAGACACCCGCGACCTCACCCTGGCTTCGCTGCGGCAGCAAATTGGGCTGGTGATGCAGGACAGTACCCTCTTTGCCGCCTCCATCCGCGAAAACATCGCCTTTGGCTGCCCCGATGCCAGCGAAGCCGACATTGTGCAGGCGGCGCAAGAAGCCCAAGCCCACGACTTCATCACCGCCATGCCCGATGGTTATGACACCCGCGTCGGTGAGCGCGGGGTGACGCTTTCTGGCGGGCAAAAGCAGCGGTTGGCAATCGCCCGCGCCCTGCTCACCAACCCGCGCATCCTC
>JAGQGA010000213.1:0-3490 GCA_020432595.1 Anaerolineales bacterium
ACGCGGGCGATTCGGGAAGACCCGAACCGGCAAGGGCTGCTGTATGCCGGAACAGAAACGGGGTTGTACATCTCCTTCGATGATGGTGGCTCGTGGGAGCGTTTCCAACTCAATTTGCCTGTCACGCCAGTCCATGATTTGAAGGTGAAGAATCAGGATTTGGTGGTGGCAACACACGGCCGTTCCTTCTGGATTCTCGATGACATTACGCCGCTGTACCAGTACAGCGATGAACTGCGCGAAAAGACGGCGCATCTGTTCAAGCCGCGCCGCAGCGTGCGGGTGCTGCCCAAGATTTTTGAAGGGTTTAGCCGAGGGGTATTGAATAAGAAAAGCTACATGAGCACACTGGGGATTGTGGCGGCCTTTACGCAGACCAAGACGAAGGAGGGGCGGCTGGATGCCAGCTTCCACGATTCGGGCGAGAACCCACCGCGTGAGGTGATTGTTACCTACCACTTGCAGGCTGTGCCGGAGAAGCCGCTGAAGCTTGTTTTTAAGGATTCGGCCGGCAACGAGGTGCGTTCGTTTGATGGTTATGTGGAACCGAGCGATGATGATAAGAAGAAAAAGGGCGGTGATGAGCTGAAAGCGCCGATGGAAGCGGGCTGGAATCGGTTCCTATGGGACATGCACTATCCGCCGGTGACGAAGATTAAAGGTAGTGACCCCATATCAGAGGCCACCATCGAAGGTGCAATGGTGGCTCCGGGTACCTACTCAGTGACGCTGGTGGTGGGTGAGGAGAGCATGACCGAGACGTTTGAGATTGTGCAGGAGCCTGGCACTACGGGGACGCAGGCAGATTTAGAGGCGCAGCGGGATTTGTGGCTGGCGATTAATGGTAAACTGGATGAAGCGGCTAAGGCGATCAATCGGTCACGTGACCTGCGGGCGCAGTTGGCAGGCTGGGCAGAACGGGTAGGCCATGAAGAGCTGGCGCAGCAGGCTTCTGACCTGCGGAAAATGGTGCTGGCGATTGAAGAGAAGCTCCACGTGCCGGATTTGCGGCCGGGTTGGGCAGATGGCATTAACGCCGGTACGCGGCTGTTTGAGCAGTTAGCTGGGTTGCCATCGGCCGTTAATCTGGGTGATTACAAGCCGACGGATCAGGCGCAAGAGGTGCTTGCCGATTTAGCGGGTCAGATTGATGCCGTGCTGGCGGAAATGGACAGCTTTATCAAGAAGGATATTGCTAATTTTAATGATTCGATGGAGGGGGTAACGGCCGTTATTCCGCAGTAGTAGGTTCTAACAAGTCGGAGATTGGAGATTGGGGATTAACCATCTTCAATCTCCGATCTCTAATCTCCTGGGTCGTATAGTTTATTTTGGTTATTCTTTCCAATCGTTAGGATTATGTTATGGCTTTGGATGAAAGATATCGCAATGAGGTAATGGGGAAGTTGGAGCTGGTTTTGCCCGATGTGCATGATCGCAAGATGTTTGGTGGGCTGGGGATTTATAGCGAGACGTGGTTCTTTGCCCTGATCACGAGTGACAATGTACTGTATTTTAAGGTAGATGACAGCAACCGGGCGGAGTATGAGGGGCAGGGGATGCCACGGTTTGAGCGGATGCCGTATTACCGGGTGCCGGATGGGGTGCTGGAGGATTTGGAGCAGTTAAAGGGGTGGGCAGAAACGGCCGTTTCTGTTGCCAAACGTGCTAAGAAAAAGGTATGATTTGCTCAGAAAATTGCCCTAATTTGGCTATTTGTAATGAGGCAATTAATACTCTCTTGTTACAATCCTTTTCTTATGGATAGACAGGTTCACGACACAAACAACCAAATGCCGTATGATGGCGAAGACGTTATTTCACAAATATATCTCAAGAATATTTATGATAATGTGCGCTGGACGATTCTTAGCCTTCTTTGTGGTACGTTTGTTTATTTTTACCTGGCCTGGCAATTAAACGCCTGGCAGCTATATGTTGTTGGAGCCGTTTCTATTCTTGGCACCCTCATTGCTGCCATCAACTTTTTCCCTTCGCTGGTTCTTTCCCCCAATGCACGAATTAGCTCGTTGATGTTGAGCAGCGAGATCATCGTTGTTGCTGGGGTGGTGCTGCTTGAAGGGATGGGTTGGATATTGGCATTCACCCTCATTTTGGCTTCGGGAACCATTTTGATGTTGAGTATGCGGCGGCCATCGTGGCAGTTTATTTTGCGTACTGCATTGGTGGCTCTCGTCTTAATAGGCAGTAATTGGCTTGAATTGCCGTTTCGGCTACCCATTAGAGAGATTGCGCTTTGGCAATATATCTTTGTGATCTTGGTTGCCGTTTTTGGTATTGCTCTACTCTATAACGTCTTTTGGAACTGGCGCAACCAGTCACTGCGAACGCGCCTCATTACGACTTTTGGCTTTGTGGCAATGCTGACGATTTTAGGGGTAGCGATTTTCCTGAACCAGTCGGAGCGTGTGCTTTTGCAGACGCAAATGAGCAAGAGCCTTCAGCAGCGGGTGGGGGTGCAGGCGGCCTTTGTTTCGTCTACGTTGCAGCGCGAGGTGGGTGTGTTGCAGTCGCTGGGAAATGAACCGGCTTTGCAAGCTGTGTTGGCAAACGGCCGTTCCTCTGAATCAGCCGCACAAATTCTGCAAGCCATCTACGAAGCAAACGCCAGCTACCAAGCCCTTTGGCTGCTGGATGATAGCAAAGTTGTGGTGCAGGCATCGGCCCCAACGGCCGTTTTTCCCGCCCAACCCACATGGCAGCCAACCGTGAACAGCGGGCAACCCTACCTAGGCGACCTGAAATTTATAGACGACCGCTACGAATTGCTCATCGCCGTACCCATTCATGCGTCAGGCGAAACGGCCGTTATTGGCACACTCTTATTAAGCTACAATCTGCGCCACCTGCTTGATCAAATGCGCTTGCTCGATCAAAACGCCGGTGGACAGTTGCAAATCGTAACGCCAGAAGGGGTAGTTGCGCTCAATAACCTGCTCGCCCCACCCACTCCTATTGACCTCACACCCACCCAGATCAATCGGCTGCGGGCTGTTGATGCCTTAACCATCGAAAACAACCTGAACATTTTGGAGGTTATGAGTTTGTCGCCCGTTGTGGGGCGAACGGCCGTTAGCAACCTTCAATGGAACATCCTCCTCACCCTAGCCGAAACCCAAGCCTTTGCCATCAGTAACGAACAAGAAAATTATAACATCCTCATAGGCATGGTTGGAGCCATCGTCTCCATCATCATCTCCTTTTTCTTCAGCAACGCCTTTGTGCGCCCCATCTCTCGCCTAACCGAAGCCGCCATTCGCGTCACCGACGGCGATCTAAGTGCCACCGTAACCGTTGACACCAACAATGAAATTGGCGTTTTAGCCCGCGCCTTCAACACCATGACCTATCAGATTCGGGAAAACGTCAACGAACTGGAAGCCACAGTCGCCCGTCGCACCGCCGCCTTATCCCAGGCCAATGCCCAGCTAGGCAGCAGTGAATTGCGCTACCGCGCCCTGGCAACCCT
>JAGQGA010000213.1:3589-8365 GCA_020432595.1 Anaerolineales bacterium
ACAAGATATTACCAGCGAGCGGCAGACGCAGGAAGCGTTGAGCCAAGCCGAGCGGCTGCGTAGTGTAGGGGTTTTGGCTGGCGGCATTGCCCATGATTTTAATAATCTGCTGACTGGTATTTTGGGGCAGGCCTCTCTGGTGAAACTGCGGCTGCAGCAAAGGCGACCCATTGAAAAGAACATAGACAGCGTGATTAAGGCGGCAGAGCACGCCGCTGATCTGACCCAAAAGCTGTTGGCCTATGCAGGTAAGGGACGTTTTGAGCTGCGGGTGATTGATATAAACCAGCTTTTGGCCGACAATCGCTTATTTTTGCAGACACTCATTCCGGCGCGTGTTCGCTTTGTGCTGCAGCCGGCCGCTCACGCCGCCTACATTGAAGCCGATCCGGGGCAAATTCAGCAGGTGGTCATGAACCTGATCTTGAATGCGGTAAATGCCTGTGCGGAAAATGGGGGAGAGGTGCATGTGCAAACACGGCCGTTAATTGTGACCAACACTCCGCCACCAACCATTGCCGAAACGCCGCTGAAGCCGGGCGAATATCATACCCTGATTGTGCGTGACACGGGCAAAGGGATGGATGAGACAGTTTTATCCCACATTTTTGAGCCCTTCTTCACCACTCGTGAAAACGGCCGTGGGTTAGGGCTGTCAGCCACTCTAGGTATCATTCAGGCGCATCATGGTGGGCTGCATGTTAGCAGTACGCCCGGCGTTGGCACCACATTTTACATCTATCTGCCCGCCACCAGTGCGCCATCAGCACCAAAGCCAGAGGCTCATACAACGGCCACGGTTTCCGCTACAGCCAACACGATCTTGCTCGTTGATGATGAAGCTTGGGTGCGTGATGTGGTTGAGGATGGTTTAACTTCTTTTGGCTTTCGGGTTTTTACCGCCGATAATGGTCGTGAAGGTTTAATTCTGCACAAGGCGCATCGAGAGCAACTACAGCTTGTGATTGTTGATATGCAAATGCCATTGATGAGCGGAGCAGAATTTATTGAGCACATTCGCTATGAAGACCCTAACCTAAAGATTATTTTGTCTTCAGGCTATAGCGCGACAGATATTGAGCCTTCGTTGTCAAATGATAGCCATATCTGGTTTTTACAAAAGCCTTACTCAGTGGAACAATTGGTTTGGGTAGTCAACCAGGTTCTGCAAGCATAAAGGTGATAAATTTGGTACGTGGTGTGTGCTCATTGTGTTTGACGCACCACGCTAAAAGCAAATTTAAACGGCCGTTGGCAACGTCAAATTAAACTGTGCCCCGCCCCCCGGCGCGTCATCTACCCAAATCTGCCCCCCGTGGGCTTCTACCGCCAACCGACAAAACGCTAGTCCCAGCCCCAGCCCCTTCGACGACGTTTCATCATCCTTAATCCGCTGGAATTTCTCAAAAATCGTTTCGCGGTACCCCTTTGGAATTCCCTCCCCCTCATCGCTTACTGACAGGAAAAGCATGTTTTCCTTCTTATCATCCCGCCGTGCCACAATGGTGATTCGCTTGTTGTCCAGGCTGTGCTTGATGGCATTGTCTACCAAATTGACCAGTACCCGCTGAATCATGTCCTCTTCAATCCGCAGCTGAGGAATGTCAGGCTCGATGTTGCTGGTAAAGACGATTTCCCGGCGCTCCAGATTAGGTGATTCAATTTCGTAAACATCCTCAATCAGCTTTTGCACCGGCACCTGTTTTAGTTCACGTACCGGGCTGCCCGCTTCCAGCCGGTCAATGTCCAGCAGTGAGCGGATAAGGGATTGCAGGTGATGACTGCTGCGCTTGGCAATGTCGAGCATGGACAGGAGGCTTTCGTCGCTGTCGGCCGGCATTTGGAATTTGATGAGTTCCAGACTGGCGATGACATTGCCCAGTGGGCTTTGCAGGTCATGGAACAGCATGGCCGTCAGGTCGCGGCGCATCTCTTCTAGCTCCACCTGTTTGGAAATGTCGTGGTGGATCCACTGAATCATGTCGTGGTCGCCAAAGCTGGTGCGCTTGGCGTAAATTTCCACGTGGATGGGGTGACGATCCTTGGGTAGTGCCTGGCTGGTAAAAACGCGCACGCTGTCGCCACGCACCTGCTTGGCAGGGGGCAGGGTGGTGTCTGGCGGGTGCAGCTCAGAAATGTGCAGCCCAATCAGACTGTCGCGGGTGTAGCCAAAGAAGTTGATGGCGCGGCGGTTGGCTTCCACAATATAACCATCGAGGTCGGTGAGCAAAATGGGGTCTACGCTACCCTGGAAGAGGCTTTGGTAGCTGGCCTGGGCGGCCTGGGTGCGGGCAAATTGCTGGGCGTTGGCAATGGCACTGCTGGCGATGTTGGCTAGGTTGACGAGGAGATTGAGGTCTTCTTGGGTAAAACGGCCGTTAATCGGATTAATCGCCTGAATCGTTCCCCACACCTCTCCCTTCGACTGTACTGGCGCACACAGCATGGCCCGCGTCACCGCTCCGGTGCGTTTGTCACCCAAACGACCAAATCTCGAATCCTGGCTGGTGTCATTGACAATAAGTGGCTCGCTATGCTCCATCACCCAACCTGAAATGCCCTGGTTAGACGGCAACCGTAGCCCCACGATCTTGTCGCTACCCAGCCCTTCAGCCGTGCGGTAAACTAGTTCATTGGTTTTCTTGTCCACCAGCGCAATCGAGATGGCCTCGGCATTGAGCAGTTCATTCATCTGCGCCAGCAAATGCTGCATAATTTCGTTAATATCGAGCGAGGAGTTAATAACCGAGCTGGCTTCCCGCAGCAGGTTGGTAATTTGAAGCTGCCGTATGGACTTTTCGTAAAGCCGTGCGTTTTGGATGGTGCTAGCCGTTAGACTGGAAATGGCGCTCAGCAGACTGAGGTCGCTGTCATCAAACTGGCTGGTGCCCGGTTTGTGAACGGTAATCGCTCCAATGGCCTGATTCCGCACCACAAACGGGGTACACATCACCGACAAGGATTCGACCGGGTACTTGTCGTCTGGCCGTGGCAGCCAGCGGCTGTCGTTGAGCGTATCGTGGATGACGCTTGGTTCCCGATTGCGAATGACCCAACCAGCTAGCCCATTGTGAATAATATCGCTTAGAAAAAGGGTAAATTGTTTGTTACTGTACTGGTCGTTGGCTAACCAGGCGTGCTCAACTTCTAGCTGCTCATCCACAACAATGATGCTGCCATCGCGGGCCTCGAGTTGTTTGACGGCTACCTTGAGCACACGCGGTAAGATGGTGTTGATATCCAACCCATCAGCCGCGATTTGGTTGAGCATGTCGTTGACGAGATAGAGGGTTTGCAGCCGTTCGCTGTCTTTGACTTCACTTAGGAGTTCTGGATTCATTGTTTCCATAGACCAAAATTAGACAATACGTATTCCACTACGATGTTGTGATGATGAAGAATGTTTGATGATGACTCTCACGATACTGCTGCAATTGACACATCCGTTTTCTACCCGTTAATTGTGTTCTGGTCAAGCATTTGCTTTTATTAAACAGCCATTTCACCATTTTGTTCGTAAAAATAAAGATATTTCTGTCTAAATGAGACGTAAACTAGGAGTCACATCCAGGTTAAGGGTATCAAAACGGCCGTTTTTGAAAGCCCAATACGCGGCTGCCCCAATCATGGCCGCATTGTCGGTGCAAAGGACGGGAGGAGGATAGCGCACGGGTAGATCGATCTGCTGGCTCATTGCCTGGCGTAGCGCCCGGTTGGCCGATACCCCCCCCGCCAGATGAACGGCCGTTACCCCATGTTCCTGCGCCGCCTGCACCGTCTTGCTCACCAGCGACTCCACTACGGCGGCCTGAAAGCTGGCGGCCAGATCGTTTACGGGCAAGCGGTTGCTTTCAAATTTTTTGGTTTGGCGCAAAACGGCCGTTTTCAGCCCGCTAAAACTAAAATTATACCCATGCTCGCTCTGCATCACGGCGCGGGGGAAGCGGTACGCCTGCGCGTTGCCCTGCGTTGCTGCCTTGTCAATGGCCGGCCCACCCGGATACGGCAGCCCCAGCAGCCGCCCCACCTTGTCAAACGCCTCACCCGCCGCATCATCCAGCGTCCCACCCAAATGCTCATACACCCCGTGGTCACGCATCAAATAAAGCTCGGTATGGCCGCCGCTTACCACTAGCGTCAGCAGCGGAAATTCAATCTCCGCCGCCGCTTCCGTTAGCCACAGCGAATAGATGTGGCCTTCGATGTGGTTGACCCCAATCAGCGGTTTGCGCCGCGCCAGCGCCAGCCCTTTGGCGGCGTTCACCCCCACCAGCAGCGATCCTACCAGCCCCGGCCCCTTCGTCACGGCAATGGCATCAAGGTCGTCATAGCCGATGTGGGCCTGCTGCATTGCCTGCCGAATGACGGCATAAATTAGCTCCACATGCTTGCGCGAAGCCACTTCAGGAAAAACCCCGCCGTACTTAGCGTGTAAATCGGTTTGGCTGGCGATCACGTTGCTGAGCATCCGCGTACCGTTTTCAACCACGGCGGCGGCGGTTTCATCACACGATGTTTCTATCGCCAGAATGCGAATCATTTGTTTTTCGGGGGTGACCATAGGGCTAATTCTATCCTTAAGGGTGGGCTTACGTGTAAAACAGATTACTTTTTGCTTGCAAAAGTACCCACAAAGTTCATAAAAATCTCATATAGATTTATCGAGGTTGTTTATGCTTGTTTGCAGATAGAGATTAGGAGACTCGGAGATTAAGAGATTATTGGATAGCCGTAGTCTCCCAGTCTCTTAGTCTCTCAATCTCCCACACTGCTGGA
>JAGQGA010000214.1 GCA_020432595.1 Anaerolineales bacterium
GGCCGTTTTGTCCTCCTCCCCATCACCCCGGCCACTCGCGGCCACGGCACCCACTCTTGGCCCGCCATCTGGCAGCATCATTTGGCCGAGCTGTTAGCTACCACGGGCTAAGGAGTATTTTTAGACAGGATTACAGGATTTATACTTGTCCGCGTTCTATATGGAGCGAGGATTGGGATCCTCGGCTACTCATCGAGAAGGCGAAAGTTGCTGATGAGCCACGTGCCCTGGCCGGATTCGATGACGCGGGGATAGTGGTAGGTGTCGTGGTAAACAAGGTGGGTGATTTCGCCTTCGGCCAAAAGCGTTTGGGTGCGGGCGATCAGGGCATCAATGGCAAAGTCAGCCGGGTCGAGCTTGCTCATGATGCAGGTGCGCTGGGGCATACAATCGTGGTCAAGAAAGGCCGCCACGCCATCGCGCACTTCCACAACCACGTTTTGCGGGTTCTTCTGCGGCTCGTTGTATTGAATGTCAATCAGATAACTTTGGATGTGCTGTGCTTCCCAACCAGCCTTGGCCTCGGTTAGCTCTTGCTGGCGGGGGGACGGCGTTGGGGGAATGGGAGAAACGGCCGTTTCGCCTCCACCACAACCAACCAACAATAACACCAACAACAGCCCATAAACTCGTTTCATCTTCTTGCCCTACCGGTGAATTTGCGCCACACTGTTACGAAGCTCGACATAGATCGGGTGGAGGTGGGTAATAATTTGCGCCATTCGTTGCCCTAATTCAGCCTGATAGTCGGTGGTTAACGGCCGTTCTGGTACCACCTCATAAATCTTCGTCCACCCCTTATCCCACATCTCCGCCTCCATCTGCTCCCCCAACACATCCTTAATCTCAAACAAATGCCGCCGGAAGCCGCGCAGCAGCAGCATATTGAGGTGCTTGTCAGTCGCTTCGCAATGAAAACCCAGTTCCCAACCGTTGTGGCGATAGGCACGAGACATTTCATAATGGAGCCGAGGCTCACCATAATGGAACTGTAGCAGCCACTGCCACGGCTGCCGCGTCTGGATTTTTTGCAGCGCGGCTGGCAAATACGGTAACACCTGCTCCGGCATCGTTTGCATAAACTTTTTTTGACTTAAGTTGCTCATCGTCTTGAAAGTGCAGACACAAGCGATGTATTTGCCCGATACAGGCTAAACAAATGCACCTGCCTCCACACGATAGCATAAGTATAGAGCGAAAATGAGAGACGTGCAGGATGTTTATGAATGATGACTAAATTGGGCAAAAATTCACGCAATTTATGCGCCAGGTCATAGATTTTTTCTATTACAATAGGGGTCAGAATTGTGTTGTGGGAGCCATGCCTGAGATATGGTTTCCTGCAAGCGTGATGACAAAACTAATGGTTAATTGGTATGACGTGGAGCGTCAGACGACGCAGCATCAGACGACGCAGCATCAGACGACGCAGCATCAACAAGCACACTGGGCTGTGCTGGCAGAACTGGGTGAGCAGCTAACCAGGGCAGCATCTTTGCCTGAACTTACGGCATGGGTGTTAGCCACAGGCTGCCAACTCATGAACGCCAGCGACGGTTATTTGCTGCTGATTGATGCGGCAACAGGCGCATTAGCGGTGGTTGCCCAGCAGGGCAAACGGCCGTTAAACGCCACCACGCTCGCCTACCAAACCTGCCAAACCGGCGAGGCCGTGATACATAACCAGCACTCAGGGGAATGTGCGCTGGTTGTGCCACTGCAAACGCTGGGGCAAACGGTGGGAGCCATTCACGTTGAACGGGCAACCTGGTTCACGGCCGATGATCTCGACCTGCTGGTGTTGGCGGCAAATATGACCGCCGGAACCATTCAGCAGTTGCGAGTGAGTGAGGCCTTGGCGCAGCTACAGCAGGCCAAAAGTGCCTACATCTCAACGGTTACACATGAGATGCGGCTACCGTTAACGGCCGTTAAAGGGTACGTTGATCTGATGTCGAACGAACTGGTGGGGCCGCTCACCCAGCAGCAGCGCGAGTTCGTAACCATCATTCAGCGCAACGTGCGCCGCATGAGCAACCTGCTGCGCGATTTGTCGCAAATCAATCGGTTGGAAAGTGGGCAACTGCGGTTGGAAAAACGGCCGTTTGCCCTGCCCGAACTGGTGGAAAAAGTAGCCGAACAATTTGCCGAACGACTAAACGGCCGTTGTCAAACCCTCACCCTCCACCTCCCCGCCAATCTCCCACCCGTCTGCGCCGACCCAGAGTGCGTCACGCAAATTCTCGCCAGCTTACTGAGCAACGCCTATAAATTTACGCCGTCGGGCGGCCACATCACCCTCACCCTTGCGTCAACCCCAGTCGCGGTGGAAGTGGTCATCGCCGACACCGGCATCGGCATTGCCGAAGCCGACCATCCCCATCTGTTTTCGCAGTTCTTCCGCGCCACCAGCGACTTGGTGCGCGAACAAAGCGGTTGGGGGCTTGGCCTGTATCTCGTGAAAAAGCTGGTTGAAGTGCAAGGCGGCACCATTAGCTGCCAGAGTTTGCCAAACCAGGGAAGCACTTTTACCTTTACGTTACCGCTCGCCAACCGGTAGACGTAACATCGTACCCCTTATTCCTGACAGGCACCCCCTTTGTGGGGAAAACTATGTTTGGCTGCCTAAGGTTTACTGCCAGCCAAGCGTAGGTATAATTAACCATACCTGAGAGGAACATATCATGATGCAAAGCACCGCATTGGGCTACAAACTTTTGTTAACCTACGATGTCAACACCGACGACCTGCAAGAATATTACCAATTTGTGATGGGGCGCTATTTGCCCGCCATGCGCTCGTTGGGCATGGAAATGAGTGAAGCATGGCACACTGCCTATGGCAATGCCCCCAACCGGCGCATCGGCTTTATTTGCAGTGAGCGCGACACGGTGGACGACCTGATGGAAAATGAGACGTGGCAATCGCTCAACGATCATTTGCAGCGTTATGTCACCGACTTTTCCTACAAAGTGGTGCGTTACCGGGGTGGCTTTCAAATTTAGCCACTAACTGAACCAGGCGGGGTGAGCCAACAGCCGTCTGTTCTAACAATTGTATATTGGCGTGCGTGAGGTGTGGGGAAAAACGGCCGTTTTTCCCATCTCGCCCATTTCCACTTGCCCTTGTGAAACCCACCGGGAATTGGTGACAATCTAAGCATGGATATACAATCCAGGCATGGATAATCTCTTCACCCACGGCCGCAAAGCCCAAATTGAAAAAGAGTCACCGCTGGCAAACCGGATGCGGCCGCGCACGCTGGATGAATACGTCGGGCAAGACCACATCATCGGTCCCGGCCGACTGCTGCGCCGCGCCATTCAAGCCGACCAGCTTTCTTCGCTCATCTTCTATGGCCCGCCCGGCACCGGCAAAACGACGCTGGCGATGGTCATTGCCAACAGCACCCAAAGCCACTTTATCACCATCAACGCTGTTTTGGCCGGGGTGAAGGAGATTCGGGAGGCGATTGACGAGGCGCGGGAGCGGCGGGAGTTGTATGGGCAGCGGACAACGCTGTTTGTGGACGAGGTGCATCGCTGGAACAAGGCGCAGCAGGATGCGCTGCTGCCTCACGTGGAAAAAGGCACCATCATTTTGATTGGGGCGACCACCGAGAATCCGTATTTTGAGGTCAATAAAGCGTTAGTGAGCCGCAGCCGCATTTTTCAATTACGGCCGTTAACCCCCGACGACCTGCACCAAATTGCCCGCCAAGCTCTCAACGACCCCGAACGGGGGTACGGCCAGCTTCATGTCCAAATCAGCGACGAAGCCATTGGACATTTGGTTGATGTTGCCAACGGGGATGCGCGGGGGGTGCTGAATGCGTTGGAATTGGCGGTGGAAACCACGCCGCCCAATGAGGCCGGGGTCGTTGTTGTCAATTTGGACGTGGCTGAAGAATCAATCCAGCAGCGGGCGGTGCTGTATGACAAGGACGGCGATACCCATTACGACACCATTTCCGCCTTTATCAAAAGCCTGCGCGGCTCCGACCCCGATGCCGCGCTTTACTGGATGGCAAAAATGCACTATGCCGGGGAAGATGCCCGCTTTATCTTCCGGCGCATGGCGATTTTAGCCAGCGAAGACGTGGGGCTAGCCGACCCGCAGGCGCTGGCGGTGGTAATGAGCTGCTGGGAGTCGTATGAACGGATTGGGATGCCGGAGGGGCGTTTCCCGCTGGCGCAGGCGGCACTTTATCTGGCAACCTGCCCTAAATCCAACTCCGCGCTGGGCTTTTTTGATGCGATTGCCGCCGTGGAAGCAGAGCAGGAGTCGGATGTGCCAAACCATTTGAAAGACAGCAACCGGGACAAGGAGGGGTTTGGACACGGACAGGGGTATCTGTATCCCCATGCTTATCGTGACCATTGGGTGGCGCAGCAATATTTGCCCGATGGGTTGCAGGGGAAGCTGTTTTATCAGCCCAATGACCAGGGGTATGAACGGCAAATTCGGGAGCAGGTAGCGCGGTGGCGCGAGGCGCAGTTGGCGGCGATGGTGGAGAGTGGGGCGTGGGGTGTGGAGAGTGGGGAAGTGCTGACCACAAGCCCCGTTAGTAAAGGGCGGGAGGCGTGGTTGCAGCGAACGATTGCGAACAGTGGTCAGCAGTTGGCGGCGGTGCGGGAGCGGATTTTTGCGCTGGCGGGGGTGCAGCGGCACCAATTGCTGCTGGATTTGAACGCGGGGAGTGGGCTGCTAACGTGGGAGGCGGTGCGGCAAGCGCCGGAAGGGGGCATATGGGCGTTGGCGGCGGACACGACCAGCGGGGAGGCGTTGCGGCAGTTGGCGGAACGATTGCCCGCGTTGGAGCGTCCCACCGTGTTGGTTGGCACCCTGCTCGATTTAGGCCACCTGCTGGCACTGCGCGGCGAGGAAGCGGTGCGATTTGACCGTGTGGTGGGGCGTAATCCGTTTTTACGGCCGGAAACGCGCACGGTGGCGGGGCTGGTGGAATTGCGGGGGTGGATGCTGCCAAACTCTCGTTTAGCTCTCGCCCAAACTATTCCCCAACGCGGCCAGCGACTTTACCAACTGGTGCCGTGGCCGACCGACCTGGCCAGCCTGTACCAGCAGGTGGCAGCGGCCGAGGAAGCGATTTATGCCAACCCAAATGATGATTTGGTCAATTGGAATGAGCAGGATTTAGCCCAACTGTTTGTGGCAGCAGGCTGGCAGGATGCAGAACTGCAACTGGAAACGCAAACGGAGCAGCGGCGGATCACGGCGGGGCAGTTGGATCGCTGGTTTGGGGAGGGGGAAAACGGCCGTTTATCCTATGCCCAACAGCTACAGCAAGGGGGCGTTACCGTTGAAGGCATTAAACAAGTGGAGCAGCTTTATCGGCGGCAGCTACAGGGGCAGGTGGTGGGGTGGAAAACGGCCGTTTGTATCCTCACCGCTGTAAAAGATAAGTGAAACCCCACAAAAGGGGGTAGCCATGCCCCCGCGTTCTGTTATACAATAACCCCCTGACAGCGGTGCGGGAGCCTGATTCAAGCATTGTAGTGGATCATATATTGTTAACAAGACGCATCCTGGAAGAAATAATGGCGCAACCAGACTTTAAGAAAGAAGCAGAAGCAATTTTTGACGAAATGGTGGCTACCCGCCGCGATTTCCACCAACACCCCGAACTAGGGTTCCAAGAAGTAAGAACATCCCGCATCGTCGCCGACCGCCTCACCGAGTTGGGGCTAGAGGTGCAGCGCGGTGTGGCGCAAACTGGCGTTATCGGCCTGCTTGAGGGGCGCAAACCCGGCCCCACCGTTATGATGCGGTTCGACATGGACGCTCTCCCTATTCACGAAGAAAACGACGTTCCGTACAAATCCAAAAATCCCGGCGTGATGCACGCTTGCGGCCACGATGCCCACACGGCGATGGGGCTGGGCATGGCGAAGATCATGAGCAAATATCAGGATCGCATTGCCGGAACGCTCAAATTTGTCTTTCAGCCGGCCGAAGAAGGGGGCGCGGGTGGTGCCTTTGCCATGATTGCCGACGGTGCCCTGGAAAACCCCAAACCCGATGTCGCCTTTGCCATGCACGTCTGGAATCCCGTTCCCTATGGCCGCGTGCGCGTGGTGGAAGGACCGTGCATGGCCTCATCCAGCGTCTTTACCCTCACCGTTGAGGGTAAGGGCGGGCATGGGGCTGCGCCTCATTTGGCCGTTGACCCCATTTTGGCCGCTGCCCACATTGTGGCCGCGTTGCAAAGCATTGTCAGCCGCAATATCAACCCGCAGGACAGCGTGGTAGTTTCGATTGGGCAATTTTCGGCTGGGTCAACCTTCAACGTCATTCCCGACCGCGCCATTTTGAAAGGGACGGTTCGCAGCTATAATACGGAACTGCACCGCAAGATTTATCGGCGCATCTTGGAAATGGCTACCAGCATGGCCGATGCCTTTAGCTGCAAGGCGACGATGGAAACGGTGGCGATTGTGGCCCCAGTTGTCAACGCGCCGGAACCAACGGCCGTTGTACGCCACGCCGCCGAAGCCATTGTTGGAGTCGATAAAATTGATGAGCATCGCACCATGGCCGCCGAAGATATGGGCTTTTTCCTGGAGGAAGTGCCCGGCTGCTACTTCTTTATTGGTGCCAGCAATGATGAAAAAGGGCTAAATTACCCGCAGCACCACGCCAAGTTCGATATTGACGAACGGGCGATGATCAACGGGGTAACGATTATGGCAAATGCCGTCGCCCATTATGTGATGAATGGTCATTAACCCGGCGTGGTGGGTTGGGTGGTCATTCACCACCTGACCCACCACGTTTATGTCTGACCAACACGCTGATTTTTCCCGCTATAATTTTGTCTGTCTGGCCGGTGGGGTTGGTGGAGCCAAGCTGGCCGATGGGCTAGTCCGCATTCTTCCCCCGGAAAATTTAACCGTCATTGTCAATACCGGCGACGATTTCCAACATTTTGGGCTGACCATTTGCCCCGATTTGGACACGGTGATGTATACGCTGGCGGGTGTTGCCAACGTGGAAACGGGTTGGGGGCGCGCTGGGGAATCGTGGCGCACGATCAACGCCGTCAGCGAACTGGGCGGGGCAGACTGGTTTCGGCTGGGCGACCTGGATTTGGCGACGCATTTGACGCGGACGCAACTGCTGGCGGAGGGTCAGACGTTAACGGCCGTTACCCGCCATCTTTGCCAAAGGTTGGGGATCAAAACGGCCGTTTTGCCCATGGCCAACCAACCCGCCCCCACGATGATTGAAACCGACAACGGTCTGCTCCCCTTCCAAACCTGGTTTGTGCAAAAACAGTGGCAGCCCGTTGTCCGCGCCATCCAGCTTCCCACCGACGTTCGCGCCTCACTGTCCGTTATGACCGCCCTGGAAAAAGCGGATTTTGTCCTCATTGCCCCCTCCAATCCGTTTGTCAGCGTCGATCCCATCCTCAACACCTACCCCATCCGCGCCCTGCTGACCGACCTCCCCCGCGCCATCGTTGCCGTCAGCCCCATTGTGGGGGGCGAGGCGGTGAAGGGGCCGGCCGCCAAGCTGCTGCGGGAAAAAGGGTTGGAGGTTTCGGGAACGGCCGTTGCCAACTATTACGGCGACCTGCTCGACGGCTTTGTTTACGACCAGCAAGATGCCAACACCGTCCACCTCGAAATCCCTACCCGCTGCCTCGACACCATGATGTACACCCCCGATGACCGCATCCGGCTGGCACGGCAGATGGTAGAATTTGCGGTTGAGTTGGGGTTTGAAGATTAGGCAGGGGAGCAGGGGAGCGGAGGAGCAGGGGAGAATCTCCTCTGCTCCCTTGCCCCTCTGCTCCCCTGCACTTGTTCTATGTCCATTTGCGCCATCATCCCCGTTAAAAAGCTAACCGAAAGCAAGAGCCGCTTATCACAGGTGCTTTCGGCTGATGAGCGTGCTGGGCTGGTGGCGCAATTTTTGCGTCATGAGCTGGCGGTGCTGCGGCAGGTGGCGGCGATTGAGGAGATAGTGGTGGTGAGCAGCGACCTGGTTATTTTGGCGTTGGCGCAGGAAAATGGGTCAACCGTCTTGCCAGAGGAACAGTCGGAGGGAATTAATGTGGCGGTGACAAGGGCTGTGGCTTGGGCGAGGGAGGAGGGGGGAAAAACGGCCGTTTTGATCCTCCCCGTTGACCTTCCCTTCCTGCACCCCGACGACATTACTCGATTACTGGCTGCCTATGATGACCAGCGGCTTGTGATTAGCCCTGACGGCCGGCACGAAGGCACCAACGCCCTGCTGCTGCCGCCGCTGGCTGCCTTCACTTTCCACTATGGTCCCCACAGCCTGCAAAAACATCTAGCCGAAGCGCAAATGCAGCAGCTACAACCTCACGTCATTCCTTC
>JAGQGA010000215.1 GCA_020432595.1 Anaerolineales bacterium
AGCCCTGGTACCAACCCTGCTGGTCAACGGCGAACAGTTGGTCGCCAGCGATGATCCGCTCGATGACGTTCACAGAAACGTCCCACCCGCCCGTCTGAGCGGTGGCACCCATAGCCTGAATGGCCTCGTTAACCGCGTCAGCGTCAGCGGAGGAACCGGTAGCAAAGCCGTCAATGGTCGGGTCTTCTGCCAAGGCAGCCTGGACGGCAGCGGAGATTGCAGCCGCGTCACCGAAGGACTCGGCCGGCAGGATAAGCTCGTCAGCTTGGGCACCATTTGCGGTGGCACCTTCAATAAGACCGCCACAGCGCTGCTGCCAGTTCACCGCACCGGGCTGTGTATTGACACATCTCACGTTCGAGGAGCCGTGTGTGGCGAAGTATTCGCCAGCCGCGAGTCCAGCCTTATACTCGTCGGTGCCGTAGTAGCCATAGGCCACAACCGTCCCATCCTCCAGAAGAGGCAGACCAGAGTTGTACATGAAGACCTTGACACCTGCTTCGGTCGCTGCGGCCAGAGCCGGGGCCTGGGCTGCGCCGTCCCAAACGGGAACTGCAAGCGACGTACACTCTTGGGCAACTGCCTGTTCAATCAGCTTGACCATGTCCGGGCCGATGTTGTCGTAGTTGGGCAGCGGGATCCAGGTGTAGGTGCTACCTGCTTCTTCGACCCGCGCACCGGCGAGATCCGCACCGTTCTTGACAACGGAGAAAAAGGCATCTGCGCCACCGATAGCGCATACATGCACAGCCCCAGCACCGGGAGCCTCGCCGCCGGTTTGGGCAACCAGGTCCTCTTCAACTTGAGCGTCGGCAACCGCTTCTTCAGATGCGCTTTCTTCAACAACGGCTGCATCCGATGCAGTATCGGCTTCCGATTCGGCAGGGGCTGCGGTATCACCGCCACATCCAGCTAACAGCCCTACCAACAAAATAACGAGCATTAACCAACTTAGTTTTTTGTGTAACATTATGTTCCTCTCCTCATATTTTTATAGGAAATATCAATAGAATTTGGCTTACGTTATATAGAGCATCTTATCGGTATTAATTCATTAAACCTCCTTTTAGTTTGTGTAACCAGAAGCTAAAGCGCAGTAAAAATAAACTTCCTCTCTGCGCCCATGTTCTTATTACAGTCAAGCCATCTTCTGTGATTGGGGCATTGGTTTCCACAGGACGCTTTCCCAACACGAGAACGATGGTGGTTTCAGCATATTGTTCAGAGGGGATATTTGCCCAATCGGATGAAAGGACATTGACAGATCCACCTTCTGATCGCCACGGGGTATTTGTTGGCATTCCTTGTGCCGCAGTGAATGCTTCCCGCAGTTCGGTATGCGCCTCACATTGAAACTCAACATGATGCGCCCACTCGTGAACTAATGCGCCTTTGAGTTTTGACGCTCGCCCCGGAACCCGCACAGTTATGGTAGCGGTTCGCGGGTCATACATCGCCCTATCGGTCATACCGTAATCTGCTTTTATGCGGACATCGCCAAAACAATTGCTTCTGGCTGCAAAAACAAGCATGAATTGATCCCACGTCTCTTGAATCAGAGCCGCAAAATCTGGCTTCACCGAACTGTCAATGATTAGTTGCGGCGTGGTTGAATGCTCGTCATAGCTTCCGATATGCCAAATGACTAAGAGCAGACATAAAGATGATAGCAACAGGTATAAACGCCGAGTTCTTGCTTGCTGTGGGTAACTTTCTTGGTTCTCAATTTCGGCGTTCATATCAGATGCTATCAATATTGGGTCTTTCAGATCTCGCAGGGTTGACAAATTGGGTTCACCGTATTTACGTGAGACCAAGGTTCTCGGCGTTATGCAATCGTGTGCATAACATGCAAAAAAAATTTTCAGTGTGGTGAAGCTGTAGATTGACGAATGATAAGTTCACCATGTAAGACGACAGCATCAGGCCGCTGCGCACCTTTGTCTTGCTGAAGAATATGCAAAATCATTTTGGCAGCCTCTTGACCCAATTGATAACGAGGTTGATGAAAAGTGGTCAATGGTGGTGTCACATATTGAGCCAAGTCAATATTATCAAACCCAGCTACCGAAATATCATGAGGCACTGATAAACCAGCTTGGGTAATTGCCTTGATGGCACCAATCGCTATCATGTCGTTGTAACAAATAACGGCCGTTGGTGGGTCGGCCAGTGCCAACAAACCATTCATCCCGTTGATACCATTCTCCGGCCGGCTAGTCGTACCCGAGATGATGTATTCAGGACAAAGCGGCAAGCCGGCCTTTTCCAATCCTTCTTCATAGCCCTGCTGCCGCTTAACGTTGGTTCGCCCAGAACGGGCACTCCCTAAATAAGCAATTTTTCTATGTCCTAAATCAACAAGATGCTGTGTTAATTGGCGAGTTGCCTCCACATCTTGATGATAAACCAGATAAACATCTGGATCCTGCATGGTTTGGTTGTTAATCAGAACAATAGGAATATCAATTTGTTTCAAGTAACGCAGCTGCTGCACACCGATATATAATGAGCTGAAAATAATGCCATCCACACGCCGCTCTGCCATCGCCTGGATAACCCTTTTTTCACGTTCAGGGTCACGTTTGGTGGCTGCCAGAAAAAGGCTGTATTCGGAGGGGTTCAGTGTGTCTTCAATGCCGCGTAAAACATCAGTGAGGAAGGGGTCTTCGATACGATGAACGATAACGCCAAGAACAAGTGAGCGATTGGTTTTTAGGCCACGTGCAGCCGCACTAGGTACATAGTCTAGTTCTTCAGCCAGCAACTTAATGCGTCCAACCGTTTCCTTAGAAATCGCGGGGTGATCGTTTAAGGCACGCGAAACGGTGGTGTGAGAAACACCAGCTTTTTTCGCAATGTCTTTAATGGTAACGGCCATTTCTGCTTCCTCTTCTGTATGCACACGTTTTCTGCACACGTTTGCACGAACTTTATCGCAATGGTAGACTGATGTCAATATTGAGAAACATTTCACAAAAGCATCGCTGCATCATGCTATATGGATTTCCCTGGAGCCAAATGTGGTTACAATTTGCAATCTGTTTACCACATAGAAACCATTGGCTGCTTGGGTAATCAGGTGCTTTGCTGATGGCTGAATTTATCTCCTTGAAGTTTCTTGGAGAATGCAAAATAAAGCAAGAGGAGTTTCTTGAATGAGCAAACCATTTAGGTATGGTGTATATGGCGTGGGTCGCATTGGCAAGGTTCATGCGGCAATCGTTCAGGAGCAAGGACAGCAGGTAGTTGCGTTGGGTGACGACGTACAGGCCGCCGTCGTAGACGCGCAGAATGAACTCAATGCCGGGTCTGCAAAAACATTTAACGATCCCGCCGAGATGGCTCAAGTGATGGCCGGTGAACTGGATGCCATGATTATTGCCTCGCACACCAAAGATCACGCCCGCCACGCGCTGCCTTTTGTGAAGGCACACGTTCCGATTTATTTAGAAAAACCCCTGACTGATGACCTGCAAGAGGCTTTTGAATTTGTTGAGGCTATTGGACGCGATCCACACCAAATACAAATCGGGCTACAGCGCCGCTATGACCCAGCCCTGCTGCACACCAAAAAGCTGCTGAAGTCCGGTTTAATTGGCGACATTCGGGAAATACGCTGTATTCTCCGGGATCAGTTTCCCCCGCCAGTAACCTACAGCAGCCGGGGACTGATTATTGATATGGGCATCCACGTGGCGGATGAGGCGATCTTTTTCCTTGAGGAGTTCCCGAACGAAGTTTGGGCGAGCGTTCACCATACAAAGGCTTATCACAGCCCGATTGATGAGGGGGGTGATACCGCCTTTGTGACTTTTACAACCCCTTCCAATGTGCTGGGTCGCCTTGACCTAAGCCGCACCCATTCTTCTGGCTATAACAACGAGACGTATATCATTGGCACCAAGGGCACCATCCATACGGGTCGCTTTGCCGGTTATCCGGGGCCTGTGCATGTGGAAGTTTGGCAACCTGATGGCAAAAAACATCCCGACTCGCAAACCTTTGAGATGAGTTATTTGCAAGGGAATTACGCGGAGTTCTTGCCTCGTTTTGATATTGCCTATCGCTACGCGCATCAGCAATTCCGCCAGGATATTGAAAGTGGCGCGGCCTTTGCTGTCACCCAAAATGAAGTGCTGGATGCCCAGGTATTTGTGGAAGCCGCGCACCGTTCAGCACAGCAGAACGGTACTCGCTATCAACTACAGCGGTTTGATGATTTACACGAATATAAAACGGCCTGCATTGCCAATGGTCTGCTAAACGTTTAATAGCTTGATAGACTGACCGTGGTACGTGGTGCGTAGAAGCACGCACCACGCACCATGCACCAAATCCGCATATAAGCTAAAGCTCATCTATGGGCGGAATGGGCTGCGCCCCACCCCCCTGCACCGATTGGTCAAAATCTACAATGGAGCCGGTCATCATGCCCGACTCATCAGAAGCCAAAAAGGCTACGGCTCGCGCCACCTCAGTTGGTTTGAGCAGCCGGCCGAACGGCTGTGCTGCCTCTGCCTTTTCCAACCAATCATCCCCCACCCCATGGTATTTTTTCTGAATGACATCCTCACCTGGGGTATCCATCCAGCCAATATTGAGTGTATTGATCCGAATGCGGTGGCGCATGATAGCATAGGCGACATTTTTGGTCATCGTCATGAGCGCCCCTTTGGAAGTGGCGTAGGGCATCAGCACTGGGATGCTGCCATAAGCGGCCACGCTGCCAATGTTGACGATAGCACCTGCAATGCCTTCGCGCTTCATGATTTTGATGCTTTCCTGAATCAAAATGAAGGGCGCACGTGCGTTGATTGCCATAATCCAATCCCATAATTCAGGTGTGGCATCCCAAATGGTTCCGCGATCTGAAACGCCAGCGGCATTGACCAAGATGTCTACGCGGCCAAACTTTTCATCGGCGGTGGCGACAATACGGCGACAATCTGCTACGTTTGCTAAATCACAGGGGACAAAGTGAACCTGGCAGCTATCGGAGTTGAGGTCGGCGGCAACGGCCGTTCCTCGCCCCTCATGCCGCCCGCAAATAATCAAGCCCGCCGCCCCTCGTTCCACAAACAGCCGGGCAATCGCCTCGCCCAATCCCTGCGTACTCCCCGTCACAATGGCATATTTCCCAGCCAAAGAAGCCTTATCCATTCTTATTTTCTCCCAATCAGTTTTGATTTCACATCCGTGCCAGGCCAAAGAAATAGCTTGCACACGTGTGCAAGAAAGTTAGCGTAAGGGCATCAGGCTGTCAATATTGGGAAACCTTTCACAAGGCGTGTGTCACAAGGCGTGTGTCACAAGGCGCGTGTCACAAGGCGCGTGTAACGAACCGCTGCACAGCGGTCACATCGCGGGGGTGCTGGCAATGCGTCAGTTTGTGCTGGTACGGGGTGAGAAAAACGGCCGTTCCTACTCGCGTAATGGCAAAATCATCATCCGGGGCTGTCGGTGGCGTGGGGTTTTGGGCGTAGTGAGTGCGGGCAACGCTTTGCAGAAAGCGCAGAAGATTGCCAAACCCGGCGTGAGGGTTATGGCCGCGCCAGCTTGTCAGGGCATGACGTTTAATAATGCGCCAGGCGCGAAGAGGAAAAGGTAAATCGAGCCAGATGATATGATCGGCCTGTACCAAAAGCGGCTCTGTCCACCAAAGAAAAACGCCTTCGGTGACCCAAGCGGGCTGGCTGAGAATGTGGTTAACGGCCGTTAATCGCTCTGCCAGCGGCACTTTGCCCGCACTACCCCACGCCACCGTGTCCAAATCGTAGCACGGGCAGCTAAAATGGGCGGCCAGGTGCCGCGCCAGCGTTGTTTTGCCACTACCCGCCCCACCAATGATGTGGATGGTTGGCATTAACGGCCGTTCATATGATCAACCGACCGCTGCACCAGCTCCCGCAGCACCGCCATATCCACATCAGCCAATTTGTTGATGTAGAGACAGGACTTGCCCGTTTTGTGCTTGCCCAGCCGCGCCAGCAGCGTCTCATAGCCATCAAACCCGGCCATGATATAGAGCGTCAAGTTTTGCTTACGCGGCGCAAACCCAGCTACAAACCAATCCCCCTCCCGACCGCTGGCATAGGTGTAGTGGTAGCTGCCAAACCCGACAATACTGCTGCCCCACATCGCCGCTTCCGCACCTGTTACTTCCTGCATTAGCTCTAACAGGGTAAAGCTGTCGCTGCGCTTGCGCTCATTTTCGACACTATTGAGAAATGCCGCCACGCTACCATCATGTTTCTGTGTCTTTAGCTCACACATTGGTCACCGTCCTTATCTTGACACTAGGAGTCTGTTGGAAAAAGAGTTTTGGGACGCAGATTTCCTTGATTCGGCCTGATTTTTGGACGCTTGATGGCTAAAATCGGGTCAAATCCGCGTTCGTCCTTGTTTGTCCGCGTCCTATTGGGGCTTCTCCGACAGGCTGCTAGGGTTGAATCATGCCGCTGATGGGGGCAGCCCAGTCAAGCTGGTTGTGCTGCGCCAGCAGGGCATCAATATTAGCTTGCAGATGGGGCGGATAGAGGGAGGTGCGGCGGGTATGGAGATTGGCATGGGAGTTTAGCACTTCCATGATGCAGGCAACGTTATTGTTGGTTTCGTTAACGATAAACTGCATAAAGTGCAGCCGCTTGGCTGACCGCCCCAGCAGTCGCCCGCGCACCGTCACCGTTTCACCCACATGAACCTCGGCCAGATAGCGCAAAAATTGCTCCAGGGCAAAAACACCGCCCTCTTTTTCGGCAAAATAGGCATCTGTCAGGCCAATGCGCTGCAAAAAAGGGCCAACGCCTTCATTAAACAGCGCCATATACCAGCGGATATTCATATGCCCCATTTCATCGAGATAGCTTTCGGGGATGGTAAATTGGTGATCAATGGGGAGCTGTCGCACATGGTCTGCGGGTAGGGTAATTCGTCGAGACATGGGAATGGGGAATGGAGATTGGAGATTGGAGATTCACTCAATCTCCAATCTCCATTCTCCATTCAATACAAAGGTTTCAATGGCTTCGGCGACACCGCTTTCATCATTGGTGGCGACGACGTGGTTGGCAACGGCACGAACGGCCGTTCCTGCGTTCCCCATCGCCACCCCAACACCAACAAATTCAAGCATTTCCAAATCATTTTCGCCGTCGCCAATAGCCAGCACGTCGGCCGGGTCAATATTCAGGTGCGCCAACAGCCACCGCAGCCCCTTGCCCTTGGACGTGTTGGGAGGCAGCACTTCCAGATAGTGGGGCACGGCCTGCACCACCACGGCATTATCGCCCACAAGCTGCTCCAGTGCCGCCCGCGTGCGTGCCGTGGTCACTTCATCGCTAATCAGCAGCTTATTCATGGTGATTTGGCCGACCCAGGGAATCAGCGAGCCAACCACTTCGGGTTTTGGTTCGCGGTAATGGTCGTGCAGCAGATCGGTGTATTTGCCTGGATTCTCGGCCAACATGCGCTCGCCGCAGTAAGCCAGGAGGGGGAGTTGGTGGGTTTGGGCAAAGTTGATGACAGAAACGGCCGTTTCACTCACCAATCCCTGCTCAAACAGCACCGAGCCATCGGCCGCCGTGATGACCAGCCCCTGCGTAAACACGCCGGGCGCGTTTAGCCCCAACGCCGCCATCACATCTCGCCCCGATGCCTGCGACTTGCCAGTGGCGATGATCACCATGACACCCTGCGCCACCGCCCGGCGAATGGCGCGGCTATTTTTTTCGCTCAACTGCCCGTGGCTGTCCAGCAGCGTACCGTCCTGGTCAATGGCAACCAGACGAATGGTTTTGTTCATACAGTGCCCTTTTGCTTGATTGATTTCACAGCGGGCAAGTATAACAACGGCCGTTTGTCCTTCCAAACTACAGATGCACGCAGGTGAACACGGATAGAAATCTGTGTTTATCCGTGTTTATCTGTGGTTTCATGATGGAGTGGGAAAAACGGCCGTTTTTCCACCAAAATCCAACTATCCACCCGCAGTTATCACAAACTGAAAAACCCCTAGCCGATTTGACTGCGCCGTTTCGCAAACCAACCCATTTGCTTCCGTCACAAAATAAAACTGCTCCCCGGCCACCACTTCCTGATAGCGATGGCTTGTCAAACGCACGTCATACTGGTTGGGCGTGGCATACGGGTCACTCAGCCGATAGAGATAAAAGGTGTCGCTGCTGTAGGCATCGTTAATGGTCAACGTCACCTCATCGCCGCTAACTTGGGCGGCCAGCGCGGGGGCGTTGGGCAAACGGCAATGGTCGGTGGGTGCCACCAAATGCCCTTGCGGCACGGGAACAAAGCTGCTGCTGCCGGGTAGCTGCCAATGGACTTGCACTTGGG
>JAGQGA010000216.1 GCA_020432595.1 Anaerolineales bacterium
TGATTGAGGATATTGTCGGTCATTTGACCATGAAAACCGGCCGGCCGGTGCGCCTGGAACTCAATCGCTCCGAAGAGTTTCGCAGCAGCCGCACCCGCCACCCGCAAACCATCACCTGGAAAACGGGGGTCATGGCCGACGGCACGCTCCACAGCATGAGGATGACGGTGGTTGCCAACACCGGGGCGTATGGCACGCACGGGTTGACGGTGCAAACCGTAACCGGGCTGCGCGGTCTCAGCAGCTACAACTGCACCCATCGCAAATTTGATTGCCATGTGGTCTACACCAATCTGCCGGTGCCGGGGGCGTATCGCGGCTATGGCGGGCCCCAGGCGTTGTTCTCGCTGGAAAGCCATATGGACGAAATTGCCCACGCGCTGGGGTTAGACCCGATTGCGTTGCGGCGCAAAAATTGGGTGCAGGCCGGGGACGAAATGCCGATTGCACCGCTGCTGGGGGAAGGGGAGAAAGAGACGGTGACGGTTGTGCCGATCATTCAGTCGTGTGGCCTGAACGAATGTTTTGAGCAAGGGATGAAGGCGATTGAATGGGAGCGCAAATTGGAGCCAAACTGGCACACGGTGCCTGGCCAGCCCCACCTGCGGCGCGGGCTGGGGGCGGCGATGTGTATGCACGGCACGGCGATTCCGGGGCTGGACATGGGCGGCGCGAGCGTCAAGATCAATGATGATGGCTCGTTTAATGTGCTGGTGGGGGCGACTGACCTGGGGACGGGTTCGGACACGGCGCTGGCGCAGATTGCGGCGGAGGTGCTGGGGGTGGCGCTGACCGACATTATCATCTATTCGAGCGACACCGATATGACCCCGTTTGACACCGGGGCGTATGCCAGTTCGACGACGTATATTTCGGGAACGGCCGTTCAGCGTGCGTGCCAACAGGTAGCCGACCAAATCCGGGAGCGGGCGGCGTTGATGCTGGGGCTGAGTCGGTGGGATGATATTCGGCTGGAAAACAGACATGCCATTGCGCCAAACGGCCGTTCGGTCAGCCTGGAAGCCATCGCCTTGCATTCGCTGCACCAAGACCAGCAGCGGCAAATTATGGCAACCGCCAGCTACGTCAGCATGGATTCGCCGCCCCCGTTTGCCGGGCAGTTTGCCGAAGTCGAAGTGGACACCGAAACGGGGCAAGTGACCGTGACCAGGCTGGTGATGGCGGTAGATGCTGGGGTGCCGATTAACCCCATTACCGCCAGCGGCCAAGTGGAAGGGGGAATGACGCAGGCGCTAGGGTACGGTCACTGCGAAGAGATGGCGTATGATGATACGGGCAACTTAGTCAACGATGCCATTGGCCCCTACCACATTTACCGCGCCGACGAAATGCCGTGCCTGAAGGCGATTTTGGTGCAGACCAATGAGCCGACCGGCCCGTTTGGGGCGAAAGCCATTGCCGAAATTCCTAAAGACGGGGTGGCTCCGGCCATTGCCAACGCCGTTTACGATGCCATTGGCGTGCGTCTGCGGCGCATTCCGTTTACCCCCAACCGCGTTTATGCGGCGATGCAGGCCAATCAGCCATAAACTTTGCCAGATTTGCCGGGAACATTTTATCCGCGCCATCTGTCTAATCCGTGTTCTACCCATGAAGGAGTTTTTTGAAGCGTGAGCACCGTAAAACCACCGGCAAATCCTGAATCCAACTCAAGAGTCACTAGATTCTGATCTGCGGGAAATCAGGATTTGGGGATGAGGTTAGATGCTTGCTGAGCAGCCCAGGGTAAGTTATGCAGGGTGCGGGCGATGCTTTTGAGTTTGCTTGTCCCTTGCCAGTATTCTGGCTCCTTAGTACAATCTAACTAGCCCAACTATGCGTTGCTTTTCGTGTGTAAGACAGACATAATTGGGTAGCATACCCAAACTGATGGCCAATCAAATAAAGCGTCTCTCAAACGGCCGTTAGTGATAAACTAAACGGCCTTTTGCTGTTCCATATAATTTTTGACTAATCCCTGGCTCTTTCATGTACACCACACACTATCTCAATAAGCTGCATCAAAATCTTGTTAATGCCTTTAGTCAAGACGAGTTGCGTACGCTTTGCTTTCAACTCGGGGTTGAATACGATGATTTAGCTGGCGAAGGACGAATTGCTAAGGTACGTGAACTGATCATGAACTTGCAGCGGCGCAAGCAGCTTGATGAGTTGATTACGCTTTGCGTAGGAGAACGGCCGAAAATTCTTTGGCGACAAGCACTCTTTCTTTGCTATCGGCGAGACAGTCTTCAAGATAATACTTTGGCTCTTTATTTGGGTGTTGAGCTAAGGACGCAAGGTTATGATGTCTTTATTGATCAGTCGATGCGAGTTGGCACCAAGTGGCTGGAAGAGATAGATCAGAAAATCAAAGCATCAGATTTTTTAATCGTCCTGCTCTCTAAAGAGTCCTCCAACTCGGAAATGGTGCAAAATGAGCTATTCCGCGCCCACGAGTACCAGCGGCAACAGGAATCGCCTGTAACGTTGCCTGTGCGGCTTAACTATGAAGAGATGCTGCCCTATTCCATAGCTGCTTTTTTGAATCCACGACAATATTTGCTGTGGTATGACGAGTCAGATAATCAGAAGGTTTTAGAAGGTATTGTGGCGGCGATAAACGGCCGTTTACCCCACCAAGATCCCACCCGTTTTGCCCCCTCGCAGACCCAAATCACGGTTTCCGAAGATGGCCATGCTATTTCTGACAAAGCCAGCAGCCATCCACCATTGCCAACCTTTGATCCCCGCCTGCTGGCTAGGTTACGCACGCCCGGTGGGGCTGTACACTTGCGTGATAAGTTCTATGTTGAACGTCAAACTGACGGTCAACTCAGGCAGGAACTTGATAAGATCGATTTTGAGGGCGTAACCATCACGATTCGCGCCCCGCGCCAAACAGGCAAGACCTCACTCCTTATTCGCGGTATTCGCCATGCCCGCCAAGAGCGCAACGCCAAAACCATCTTTGTTGACTTACAAAATATGGGCAGCGAGTCACTCGCAGATTTAGAAACATTTTTATACACGCTGGCACAAAATATTTGTTATGAACTGCACCAAGATGAAGCGGTCCTTGATGAAGCGTGGGAAGGTGCGTTGCCCCCACAGCAAAAGCTAACATTTTGGCTGGAAGACACCGTTTTACCACAGGTTGACGATCCTGTTTTGTTAGCAATTGATGAAGCAGATGCGCTTTTACAAACGTCTTTTTATCGTGATGTCTTTGCTTTGCTTCGTTCTTGGCACAATCGGCGGGCTGTCTCCGAAGATCTCGATAAGCTGAGCATTGCGCTGGTGATCTCCACGGAACCCTATCTGCTGATAGATGATATTAATCAATCCCCTTTTAATGTTGGGCTAGCCTTAAACCTGCCTGATTTTAATCAAGCGCAAGTGAAAGCGTTAAATCGCCAGCATGGTGATCCGGTGGAGGTGGGGGAGATAACGGCCGTTATGACTCTGCTTAACGGCCATCCCTATTTAACCCGCAAATTGCTCTACCACTTAGTGACGAATAAGCTGAACTGGCCAGAGTTAGCCAACGATGTGGCTAGAGATAACGGAATCTTTGGGGATCATCTGCGCCGCTTGCATTGGGGGCTACAAAAACAGCCCGAACTCCAGCAGGCTCTCAGCCAAATCATTGAGACAGGTCGCTGCCAGGATGAAAAATCCCTCTTTCGCTTGTCACGGGCGGGCATTATCAAAGGCGGAGGCGACAGCTTTACATTCCGCTGCCACCTCTATCGTCAATATTTTGCGGAGAAGTTAAGATGAGCCAGCAAACCAGCAACATTTTTGTGGCTGGCGGAACCTTGAGGCCAACTGCAAAATCCTATGTCGAACGCCCAGCCGATCAGGAGCTTTACCAACGAACCTTTGCTGGCGAATTTTGTTATGTGCTGACCCCGCGCCAATTGGGTAAATCGAGCTTGATGGTGCGCACGGCTCGCCGCCTACAGGCGAACAACATGCTAACGGCCATCGTAGACCTTTCTGAAATAGGAGATGTGGCCATCGATCAATGGTATTTGGGCATTTTGGCCTCGCTCAAGCGCGATTTACGGCTGCAACTTGATGTTGAAGCATGGTGGCAGCAGCAGGTTTTGGGGGTACCACAACGTTTTAACACATTTATTACAGATGTGGTTTTGCCAAGCAGTGAGCAGCAAATTGTTGTTTTTATGGATGAGATCGATACAACGCTACAGCTTAGCTATCGTGATGATTTTTTTGCTGCCATTCGCGCCTTGTATAACGGCCGTGCCTATAATCCCGCTCTTGAACGCATTACCTTCGTTTTAATGGGGGTTGCTTCTCCCTCCGACCTCATTCGTGACCGCACCCGCACCCCTTTTAATATTGGGTACGGTATTCGCCTTGACGAATTTAGCCATGAAGATGCCCAAATTCTTCAAGATGGCTTAGAAGCTGTTTACAATGGTCAGGGAGAAGCGATTTTTGATCGTATTTTTCATTGGACAAATGGTCATCCTTATCTTACGCAAAGATTGTGCCTGTCAATTGCTGAAGCTGCGGATGATGTGTGGGATGATGAGAAGATCGATACCCTTGTCAATAACCTTTTCTTGGCCAAAGAGGCACGCCGGGAGACCAATCTCCAGTTTGTGCGCGGCAGCATTGCCCACAGCCGCGACAAACGTCGCTTGCTAAAGCTCTATCAACGTGTTTACGCTGGTGAAAAGATTGCTGAGGATGAGCGATCTCTGCTACAAAATCGCCTCCGGCTTTATGGTTTGGTGCAGATAGAAGACGGCTTCCTCCACATCCGCAATCAGATATACTACCATGCCTTCAACGAAAGCTGGGTTAATGAAAATATGCCCCGCGATTGGGCGCGAATCACGGTGATGGTGTCGGTTTTTCTTGTGCTCCTTTTTGCTGGCATCTTTATTTACAACAGCCAACAGCAGGCTGGGCAGACAAATGAAGCACTTGCCCAAACCTTTACCGACAATTTTAACAGTAGCAGCGACCCCGTCTTGCGTTTAGCCGCCCTCGCCAATTTATTTGATGTAGAAGGCTTTGCCCCAGATGCACGTGCGTTATTTGATCGGCTTTCTTTAGAGGAGCAGCTTGCTCTCTTTGCTGGTGACACCTCGGCTCGGCAGGCTCAGATTCGCACGGTCATTCGCGGAACTTACACAGGCTTTGCTAATAATCAAGAGAATAATGATCTGCTTGCCGGAATGCTCTCAGCTTTACAGCAAGTGGAGGAAGCCGATTCCATTCTCTTGGCCAACGAGATTCGTAACTGGTTAGCTGGTCGAGTGAATTATGCCAAAGCCAACCTGGATGCGGCCATTAATGACTTTACTGATGCGATTGAAGACGGGAACAGCCAAAACCCAGCCACACGCTTTGATCGCGCACTGGCTTACAGCGATCAAATGATGTGGGCTACGGCACTTGATGATTACAATGCACTCCTTGGGTTTCCGCTGGATGGAGACCTGTTTGATTTTTGGCAAAAGAATGTCCAACAAGCGGTTCTGACTGTGCCTCCTTTGAATGGTGTCTTGTTTGAGGAAGCAAAAAGCTATCCCAATCTAAGCTTTTTACCTCCCGCAACGGAGACCCCCACCCTGACCCCAACGGCCACGCCAACCGCAACCCCACTCCATACAGTTACCCCAACCCCAACGGCGACAGCAACTCCAACGGCGACCCCAACGGCAACTCCCTTTTTCTATATCACTGAGCTTGAAGAGAGCTTGCCTGAGATTGCCGCCAATCTCTACGGTGAAGCGCAAACTTGGCGCTATCTACAGCTTTGCGTTGCCAACCGAGATGTGGTGGGTGACGACTGCGACATTTTCTTTGACGGAGGTGAAAGGTTACGTATTCCCCCCCTTGAAGATAACGACTTATTGCCGTCCGATTATTTTTTCTATACCTACACAGAAACGAGTACGTTAACGCTACCAGCCGGCTGGAGCTTAGCCAATGTCTCCCAAAATGCCTATGGTGTGCAATTTTTGTGGCCGGAGATTTGCATCGTCAACAATTTTTTTGAATTACAATGTGACAATATTTTCGCAGGACAAGCCCTGCTTATCCCTGAGTTCGATGTCCTCATACCAACTGCGACACCAACGACAATCCTGCGCCCTACCGCCACCAATACGCCTATCCCCCCTACAGCGACCAGTCCACCACGCCCAACCTCTCCTCCACAACCGACAAGCACCCCTGTTCCAGCACCAACAAATACACCAGCTCCAGCACCAACAAATACGACACCACCTACGCGTGAGGCAACGCCTACGCCTCCCTAGGTACGAGAACCTTTGATATGAAACAAAAGAAGACCAACTCTCCCTTTTTATTCATAGCCTACATAATAATTCTCATTCTATCTATCAGTTTTGTGCAAACGGCTGCGTCACAGCAAGTAGCTCGTTCAAATGCTGAACCCTACCTATTCCTACAATCATGGGGTAAAGAAATAGGTGATTTGGGATCGGTGCAAGATGTTGCTGTTTATATGAATAGAATCTACGTTGCCGATGGGTATGGTGAAATACAAGTTTTTGATTTGAGCGGCACTCCCCTCTTTTCTTTTGGCATTGATAGGAGTGGTCAGGGTCAGTTCAGCCCTCCCAGAGGCATCACCGTCGATAGCCAGGGGAATGTGTTTGTGGCCGATACCGACAACCACCGCATCCAGAAGTTCAGCAACGATGGCACCTTCCTCACGGCTTGGGGAATCTCTGGGAGTACTCAGGGTCAATTCTATTATCCCGACGGCATCACCGTCGATAGTCAGGGGAATGTGTTTGTGGCCGACAGCGGCAACGACCGCATCCAGAAGTTTGCCCTCAAATACCCTGATCCTGATCCCGAGTACGGCCTTGCCTTGAACGGCTCTTTTGAGGCATCACCTCCTTTTACGCATTGGCATCATGGGGGTGATTTAGATCGCTCGTTGAGCAGTGACACACCCTATGGAAATCAGGCAGTACGCTTGGGAAAACCTGT
Source organism: Anaerolineales bacterium (assembly GCA_020432595.1). The sequence continues at coordinate 7,009 of JAGQGA010000216.1, forward strand.
CGCGCAAGTTAAGCAGCCTGCTGGCAGTGCTTGGCTACATCAAACCATTTATGTGCGGCCGGAATGGGAACGGCCGATCTTATCCTTCAACTACCGCATGTTTGTCAACGACACCATTGACTACTCCGATTTCCGCGTCTGGGTGACAATGTCCAACGGCGGCGTAGTAGCTGAACTACTACGAGACGGCTACCGTTCCTGCAACAATACCGCACCCCCCCCTGGCACTGACTTGGGTTGGCGTGCTGCCAGTTACGATTTGAGCGAATTCAAAGGCCAAACCGTTCGTATTCGCTTTGAAAACCGCAATATCCATCACAACAAATCTTGGGGCATCTGGACATATGTTGATAATGTAAGCGTCCTGGATGCTGGCGCATTGCCACCGCTTGGCTCCGAACGATTCTATTTACCACTTGTGCGGAAACGGTGTGATGGTTAGCAAAAACTTTCTGGAGGGAAGTTGGAGGCTACTATGAAAAAGTTACGGTTTGTCATTCCGTCATTATTCATGCTTCTCCTTGTGCCAATCCTAAATATAACACAGCCAGCTTCATCTCATTTGGCCGCAACACTAGAAGACACAGAACCTTATGTTTTCTTGCAATCATGGGGTAAGGAAATAGGCGACCTTAACAATGTAACTGACGTTGCCGTGTATAGGGATAGAATCTATGCTCTTGTATCAGAGCATCATGAAATACAAGTTTTTGATTTGAGCGGCACACCCAAATTTTCTTTTGGGAACCGTGGGAGTGGCGAAGGTCGGTTCTCTTACCCCGAAGGCATCACGGTCGATAGCCAGGGGAATGTTTTTGTAGTCGATACCGACAACCACCGCATTCAGAAGTTCAGCAATGATGGCACCTTCATTACGGCTTGGGGAGGCTATGGGAGTGGGGAGGGTCAGTTCTCTTTTCCCCGATGCATCACGGCCGATAGCCAGGGGAATGTTTTTATTGCCGATGCCAGCAATCGCATTCAGAAGTTCAGCAATGATGGCACCTTCATTACGGCTTGGGGAGGCTATGGGAGTGGGGAGGGTCAGTTCAACCATTCTGAAGGTATTACAGCCGATAGCCAGGGAAATATTTTTGTAGCCGATACCTTTAACGACCGCATTCAGAAATTCAGCAATGATGGCACCTTCATTACGGCTTGGGGAGGTTATGGGAGTGACGAGGGTCAGTTCAACAATCCTACAGGTATCACGGCTGATCGCCAGGGGAATATTTTTGTGGCTGATACCTATAACCACCGCATTCAGAAGTT
>JAGQGA010000217.1 GCA_020432595.1 Anaerolineales bacterium
AAGGGGATAAGATAATGAACAGGGAGAACGATTGAACAGCTTGCTTAGGCAAAAGGAGGACAATGGCGCAATTAAAGCTGTTTTTGTTGGGCGGGGCGGGGCTGAAGCTAGACGGAGAGCCGCTCGTGGGTTTGGCTTCGCGTAAGGCCGAAGCACTGTTGATTTATCTGGCGTGCCAGCCGCAGCCGCAGCCGCGTGACCTGCTGGCAACGCTGTTGTGGGACGACCGGCCGCAGCAGCGGGCATTGGGCAATTTGAGCGTGCTGTTGAGCAGTTTACGCAAGCCATTGGGGGAGTTGTTGCTGAGTTCACGCCAAACGGTGGGGTTGGACGAGGCCGGGGTGTGGGCAGATGCGCTGGTGCTGGCGCGGGCTGTGGGGGCGGTGGCGCACAAACCTTTGACGGGGGAAACGGCCGTTTCCCTGCAAACCACCCTCGCCCTTTACCATGGCGACTTTCTCACCGGTTTTGCCATTCGTGACGCTTCCGCCTTTGAAGAGTGGCAACTGCTGGAACAAGAGCGGCTGCACCGGTTGGCAACGGCCGGGTGGGAGCAGTTAACCACCTATTACTTGGAAAAACAGCAGTGGGCGGTTGGGATTGCCGCCGCACAGCAGTTGCTGCGGCTGGACCCCCTACGTGAGCGAGCGCAGCGGCAGTTGATGCAGCTTTTGGCTGGGGACGGGCAGCGCCACGCCGCGCTGGCGCAGTTTGACCAGTGCCGCCAACTGCTGGCCGATGAGCTGGGGGTGGAGCCGGAGGCGGAGACGGTGGCGTTGGCGGCGAGAATTCGGGCAGGGGAGCAGGGGAGCAGGGGAGCAGGGGAGACCATTTCCCCCCTGCTCTCCCGCCTTCCTGCTCCCCTGCACAATTTACCAAGTGCTACTACCCCCCTTGTCGGACGAGAGATCGAACTGGCGGCCATTGCTACGCGGTTGGCTGAGCCGAATTGTCGGTTGTTAACGCTGCTGGGGCCGGGCGGGGTTGGGAAGACACGGCTGGCACTGGCGGCGGCGGAAGCGGTGGCCAAAACGTCAACGGCCGTTTTTCCGCACGGTATTTGGTTTGTCTCGCTGGCTGAATTGGACAGTGGGGCGCTGCTGCCAACCACCATCGCCGATGCCGTTAATTTATCGCTGGCGGGTACGGCCTCGCACCAGGCGCAGCTTTTAGGCTATTTGCGACAAAAGCAACTGCTGTTGGTGTTGGACAATGCCGAACATTTGCTGGCAGAAACGGCCGTTATCCGCCTATTGCAGCAGCTTTTAACCCATACCCCCGGTCTCAAACTGCTGGTCACATCGCGGGAGCGGCTGGATTTGCGCGGGGAATGGCTGTTGCCCGTGGAAGGGCTGCCCATTCCTACGGTTGCACCCGGAGAAGAGACGTATGCAGCGGCGACGTTGTTTGTGCAGTGTGCCCAGCGGGTGCGGCCAGAATTTCAGCTAACGGCGGCGAATCGGGAAGCGGTGTGGCGTATTTGCCAGCTTGTGGAGGGGGTTCCGCTGGGGATTGAGCTGGCGGCGACGTGGCTGCGGCTGCTGACGTGTGCGGAAATTGGGGCAGAAATCGGCCGTTCTTATGACTTCCTCAGCGATGCCCCCCGCGCCGTGGCTGAACGGCACCAAAGTTTGCAGGCTGTTTTTGCCTACTCCTGGAAGCTGCTGACGGCCAACGAGCAGCAAATGCTGGCGCGATTGGCCGTGTTTCGCGGTGGGTTTAGCCGAGAGGCGGCGCAAGCGGTGGTGCAAGCTGATTTACCAACGCAGGCAACGCTGCCACTGCTGGCTTCGCTGGTGGACAAATCTTTTTTGCGGGTGCGCCAACCGGGGCGGTATGAAATGCACGCCATGCTGCGGCAATATGCGGCGGAGAAGCTGTCGCCAGCCGAGCAGGAACGGGTGCAGGATCGCCATGCGGCGTTTTATGCGACGTTGTTACAGCGGTGGCTGCGTCCACTGCAAGGGGGCGACCAGTTGGCGGCGTTGGATGGGATTCGGCTGGAGCTGGAGAATGTGCGGGCGGGATGGCGTTGGGCGTTGGAACGGCCGTTACAGGTGGCCGCCCTCCCCAATTGGCAGTCGCTGGTGCAGGATATGAGTGACACGATGTTTTACTTTTTCACCATGCGAAGCTGGTTTGAAGAGGGGGCGCAACTGCTGGGACAGGTGGTGGCATGGCTGGAGCAATGGAGGGAAGAAACGGCCGTTTTGCGCTGGCGAATTCAAGCGCGGCATGGGTGGCTGCAATTTTTGTGCGGGCAGACGGTGCAGGGGGAGGAAACGCTGTGCCACAGCTTGACGCAGTTGGCTGGAGAGGAGGCAGAAACGATTTTTTGCCACAATTATTTGGGTGCGGCAGCGTTTTATCGGCAGGATGAGGCTGGGGCGTTGGGTCATTTGCAGCAAGCGTTGGTGCTGGCGCAGCGGCTGGGCGACCCGTTGGGCGAGGCGATTGCGCTGGATATTATGGGGCGGGTGCAAATGTATCGGCAGGATTTTGATGCGGCGGAGTCGCTGCTGCAAGCCAGTTTGGCGCGTAAACGGCCGTTAGGCGACCGCTTTGGCATGGGGTTTTCGCTGCAAAATTTGGGGGCGGTGGCGCAGGCACTGGGGCAACCGGAACGGGCGCGGCGATTGTACGAAGAAAGTTTGGCCCTGCGTGAGGAAATGGGGGATCGGCGCGGAATGGGGCTGTGTTTGGAAAAGCTGGGGGATTTGGCACTGGCGGCGGGGGATGGCGCGGCGGCGCGGCGGCTGTATGAACGGTGTGAGGCCTTGTTTAGCGAGATTGGCAATGTGGAGGCGGCAACGGCCGTTCGTACCAAAATTGCTGTCTAATTTGTGATTGGTAGGGGCAGCCTGCCCTACCAATCACAAATTCCCTATTTTTTAAGCGTGAGCGGCAGGAAGGTTTGGTGCAATTCGTTGACGACGGTGAGCCGCACGGGGATGGTGGCGGGGATGGTTTCGATAGAACGGCCGTTTACACTGGCCTGTACCGTCACAGACCCCAAATCGTGGGTACCCACGCCCAACCCGCTGCCGTTGATGGTTAGCATGACCTGTTGTGAAGCCCCAAAAGAGCCGTTAGTTTGAGCGGCCGTGACCCGTTCTGGCGTTTGTAGCGACCAGTTGATACTGTCGCTGCCGCTGTTGTACAGCGATAACATTGCGGATGCAGCCGTGCGCCCATCGGTGAGCAGGTTGATTGCCGTGGGGTTGAGCCGCAAATTGGCCTGTGCCGCCACGCCGGTGCGAGCCGCATTTTGGCGGTGCATCGGCCAGTCGGCTTCGCGGGCACCGTCGGGCAAATCCCAAACGATGAGGCGGCTGTTGCTGGCAACCAGCTCCAAAATGCCATCACCATCTACATCACCGACGGCAGGAGTGTTGAGCTGAAGGCCGTCGGCATAGTACAGCGGCAGCCCGTTGGGGAAGGCGGTGGTGGTTAGCTGCTGGCCGTTGCCGTCAATGATAGCGATAGACCAGCTTTGGGCGATAAAGATTTCCATTTTGCCGTCGTTGTCGTAATCGGCCAATACAAAGCTTTTTTCGACGTTGAAGGTACTGGTGTTGCCAAATTCGGTGCGGGGGGTCATGGGGAAGCCGGAAACGGCCGTTCCATCTTCATGCCAGGCGTATAGCTGGCTGTCCATGGCGGCGACGATAATTTCCGGCCGTTCATCCCCAGCAATATCGCCAATTACCGGGGAAGCTGGCACCGTGCCGCCCACCGCCTTGCCACCGCCCCAGCCGGGCAAATCGTTGCCCAGGTGGTCAAAACCAAACAGGCGATAGCCATTGGTTGGGTGGCTGGTGCTAAAGGTGTTGTAAAAAGTGCCTGTCCCCACAAAAATCTCCAAATCTCCATCGCCGTCTACGTCATCAATCGCGGGGCTAGATTGAATGGTTTCCAGCATGTAGCGGGGGAAACCGGGCAGCAGCTTGCCAAAGCGGTCAACAGCATAGAGGCTGCCGCCACAGTAATCGCTGGCCCATCCGGCCGGCAGCACATAGGGGCAGCTCCAGTTGAGGCTGCCGCCGGGGTAACTATTGCCAAAATACCCTTCATCGGTGCCAATCACGATGTCGAGATAGCCATCTTGATCCAGATCGGCCAGGGCAGGGGAACTCCAGATGGTGTCGGCTACCCGTCCCACCAGAATATCCCAGCCAAAGCGTGAGTAGTGGGCGCTGGTAATGGGAAAACCTGCAACAAGGGAACCGTTATGATGTAGGGCATAAAGCCCCTTATCAAAGCTGCCAAACACGATTTCCATGTCCCCGTCCTGGTCAAGATCGCCCAAAGCCGGGGTGCTGTACACGGTGTCGGTACAGCCCAGAGGGGCGACAGCTTCATCGCGGGTGCGGAACGGCCAGCCAGATTTGACCTGCCCATTGTGTTCCAAAACGATCACGCCGCCCTGGGTACATTTGCTGCTGTTGATGGTGCCTGCCCCAATGACAATCTCCATCTGCCCATCGCCGTCAAGGTCGGCGACAGCAGGGGAGGAATTGATTTCATGGCTGTTGCCGCTCATGCCAAATGGCCCGGCAATGTCCACATCCCACAGTAGAGAGCCGTTGCTGCCTCCATCCTGAAAGGCCATGACGTGGCCGCTGCTGGTAGCAATCACAATGTCGTTGCGCCCGTCGCCGGTAATGTCGGTGATGACAGGGGAAGCGCGGTGGCAGTCGCTGTGGCTGCCGCAGCTTTGTGACGGCAGGTTGTCTTGCCGCCAGCGGGGTGACACAATGCCGTTGCTGGCTTGCGTTTTGTTGGTGAGAAGGAGTAGGGGGAGGACAAGAACCAGAAGCAGCCAAGGTAAATAAGACCGGGGATTAACTATTTTCATTTGCACATTACTCTTTCTAATTATTACAACCAATCCGTTACAAAAAGACAGGGGGACATGGCTCACTGGACTACAAATACGTTTTGGCTCGCCGTCCCTTAATCGCTGTCAGGATACGCTGATGATGCCATACAATAAATGGCGAATTGCTCCTACAGTATAGGATATTAGTATGAGATGGGGCTTACGGTTGGGCTTACCGGGGGTGATTATGAGAGGATTCTTTGGTAAACGGCGAGGATGTGGGGCCAATTGTAGGTGTGGGTGGTGAACAAACGGCCGTTTTCCCCCAACCTTTGCCGCAGTTCAGGCGAGCTTAGTAGCCGGTCAAGCGTGGCGTTAAATTCGTCCTGGTTGTGGTAATAGAGACCACCATTGCTTTGGCGCACCTGCTGTTTGGTGACGTCACAACGGCCGTTCACCAAAACGGCCGTTCCCAGCAGCCACGCTTCCAAAATGATGATGGACAAACTTTCAAACAGCGAGGGCATGACGACAACTGTGGCTGCCTGAAGCCCGTCAAATTTGTCCTGCTCGGAAACAAAGCCAATGGGGATGATGTCGGGATGGTTGGGGAGGGGGAACTGGGGTTGACCCGTCAGGACGAGTTTGAGCGGTTGGTTGGGGTGTTGTTGGCGGTAGTTGAGGAAATAGGTGATCAGTTCCGGCACGTTTTTGGCCTCGGCCAGCCGGCCGCCATAAAACAGAAACGGCTCATGCAGGTTGTAATTTTGCCGGAAGCGGTTGGCGGAAACGTCGGCGGGTGAGGTGAGACCGAGGGCGGCGATGTGGCTGGAAACGGCCGTTCCCGTCACCCTTTCCACCAATTCCTGCTCGGCGCGGGTCAGGTAAATGATGTGGCGCGGCAGGTGGAAAAGGGCACGGAAGGCATTGAGGTAAAGAAATGGCTCGTCGTGGGCCGTCGGCACCAAAATCGCTTTGTCGGCCACCAGCGGCAGGCCAAAAAAAGTGGTGGCGTAGACATAGGTGAAAAAGAGAAAGTGGTCGTATTGGCTGGCGTGCTGCTGGATATGGCGCAGCAGCGGGGTGGAAAAAGGGCCTTCGCGTTGAATCCACGCCATTTGCTCGGTCAGAGTAGGGTTGGAAAGCAAAAACAGCCCCGTTTGCTGCTGCGATTGCTGCCAGTTGCGCGGACTGTCCACGGGAAAACGATGGATGGTAACGCCGTTTAGTTCAGACTCTCCCGCAGGGTAGTGGTTAGCCCAAGTGGTGTAGTCATGGGCGCAGGTGGTTAGCACGTGGACTTCGGCCAGTGCCGTAAGCTGCTCGGCAAGCTGGCGGGCGGCACTTTCGGAGCCGCCGTGAATGTCGGAGCCGTACCGTTGAACGACAAGGGCAAGACGAGGCATGGGGATTATACGTTTGCGGGCAGGACTGTTTTAGGGGATTGGAAATTGGGGATTGGAGATTGTGAACCTTCAACAATCCCCAATCTCCAATCCCTAATCTCCTGTTGGCAAATGCCCATTTGTGACCTCGTGTTGGATTTTCCGCAAAAACGACTGCAGATTTTGCTCCAGGCTGGCGGAGGTGTATTGTTGTGCCCAGGAAACGGCCGTTTCTTTCATCGTCTGGTACCGTTGCGGGTCATCCAGCAGCGCCAGCACTTCGGCGGCGGCGGCGGCGGGGTTGGCCTTGTCAAAGACGATACCGGCCGGGCCAGCGACTTCGGGCATGGGGGGGGCTAGATGAACGGCCGTTGGCACACCAAAAAAAAGCGATTCGGCAATTGGCACGCAAAAACTTTCCCACTCCGAGGTCACAAACAGCAGCCTGGCGTTGGCAAACAGTGCCGCCAGCACCGCCGGGTTGTTCACCTGCCCGGTAAACATCACTCGCTTTTCTACCCCCCTGGCTGCTACCAACTGGTCAATTTGCCGCTGGTACTTGGGAGTTTGGTCACGATTACCCACAATCACCAGCACCGTATCGGGTCGCTGCTTGTTGATTTCGGCAAAAACTTCCACCAGAGCCAGGACATCCTTTTGCGGCACAATGCGCCCCACCAGCAGAAAATAATCCAGCTTGGCTAAATCGGTCGCCAGTTGGGCATCAGCCACACCGTCGGTGAAGTGGGAGGTGTCAATGCAGTAAAAAATCTTGTTGATTTTTTCCGGCGGGTAGCCCATAGATTGCAGCTCTTGGCGCATGTATTCGGTGTGGATGATGTATTGGTCAAATTTATCACGCAGCGACGGGCGCAGTTCGATCCCTTTTTGCGTCAAATATTCCAGATGGGCGTTTTGGCCGCGAAAGAGGTGGGGTGGGCAGATGCCGTGATAATCCATAATTTTGAATTCACGGCTGGCGAGGGCAATCTCGACGTTTTCGCTGTAGAGGGTGTAGTGAAACCAGAGAATGCCGTCGCCATTGTCCTGGTAAAATTGGGATTTCTGCGCGATTGCGCCATATTGCGGGGCAATGTTGTCGGCGTAAATTGTCACCCTGGCACCCCATTGGCGCAGGATGCGGGCGGTGGAAATGGCGTAGTTGCTAATGGCATCACCGGGGGTCAGCCCGGCGGTCATGATGCTTACTTTGAGCGGGTTTGTCATAGAAATTTTGAATAGGACGCAGATTTACCTGATTTGCCTGATTTTTTACCAGTTAAATCAGGTAAATCTGCGTCCCATATCTTCTTCTAGCTGAGCGAAGATGCGGCGGAAGGTGGCGATGATGTGGGGCCATTGGAAGTGAGCGAGGACGTAGCACCGCCCTTGTTGCCCGAGCGTAACGGCCGTTTCTCGCTCCACCAGCAAATAATCAAGCGTCGCCGCAAATTCGTCGTAATTGGTGAAATAAAGGCCGCCATTGGCGCGTTGGCAATGCTCCTTCATCACGGTGCAGTGACCGTGCACCAGCACCGGCGTTTCCGTTAGCCAGCTTTCCATGATGACGCGGGAAAAGCTTTCGTGAACCGAGGGCTGGCAAAAAACGGTGGCGGCGGCAAAGGCATCCCACCGCGCTTGCTCAGACACATACCCCAGGTCAATGACGCTGCTCTGCGCGGTGGGCGGCACGGCAATGTCGCCGGAGCCAATGAGGACAAGGTTGACAGAACGGCCGTTTTCCTGCTGATACCGTGCCCAATAGTCGAGCAGCAGGGGGGTGTTTTTGCTGACTTCACGGCGACCGGCGTAGAGGATAAACGGCCGTTTTTCTCCCATCTGCCTCCCAAACTGCTGCCAAAATCGCGCCGCGCTTGCCTCCACATCGGTATCAATGCCGCCCCCCACCACCTGCCGAATTTGCCCGTTGTGGTCGGGGAAAAAGGTGTCGGCCAGCTTCGCCTCGGCCTCGGTAAAAAATAGCAGCCCTTTTACTTGTTGTAATGGC